>NCHD01000050.1 GCA_002257045.1 Hydrogenophilales bacterium 16-61-112
CTCTGGGTGTTCGTCATCTGCCTGGTACCGCTGGTACGTCTGATCGCACTGGGTGGCAGCGGCGGGCTGGGCGCCAACCCCATCGAGTTCATTACCCGCTCAACCGGAACCTGGACGCTGGTCGGCCTGATCCTGACCCTGTCCATTACGCCCCTGCGGCGGCTGAGCGGGCGTGCTGACCTCATCCGTTATCGACGCATGCTGGGGCTGTTCAGCTTCTTTTATGCCTGCCTGCATTTCATCACGTATATCTGGCTGGATCAGTTTTTTGATCTGGGGTCGGTTGCACGGGATATCGTGAAGCGCCCCTTCATAACCGTGGGGTTTGCGACGTTCGTGCTGCTCATTCCGCTTGCCGCAACCTCGACCCACGCCATGATGCGGCGCCTCGGCCGCCGCTGGCAGGCCCTGCACCGCCTGGTCTATCCCATCGCGCTACTGGCCGTGGTTCATTATCTTTGGCTGGTGAAAAAAGACCTCACCGAACCCCTGATTTACGGGGTGATCGTGGTGGTCCTGCTGGCCTTGCGTTTGCCATGGGGCGTCAGCTTGATCAAGGCCGCGCGCGGGGGGGGCGGTTCGCCCGCAAAACGGTCCAACCTGACGGGTTGAACGCAGACAAAAAAAACGGGGGCATAAGCCCCCGTCTCAATGGGTGAAACCCCCAGGCATCAAAGACCGAAAGGCTTGATGACCGGAGCTGCCGGTGCGGGCGCAGCCGCAGGTGCTGCGGCCGGTTTGGTTGCCGGGACAGATTTTTTCGCCACTGGCTTTTTAACAGCCGGTTTGGCTGCAGCGGGTTTCGCGGCCGGTTTGGCTGCCACCGGCTTGGCAACCGCTTTGGCTGCTGGTTTTTTGGCGACGACTTTTTTGGCAACCGGCTTGGCAGCTGCTTTAGCCACGGGCTTTTTGACTGCGATCTTGGCGACAGGTTTTTTGGCGGCCGGCTTGGCAGCGACTTTCTTGACTGCGGCTTTGGCAGCGGGTTTCGCCACAGCCTTCTTGGCGACAGGTTTTGCGACGACTTTTTTAGCCACCGGCTTGGCAGCGACTTTTTTGACTGCGGCTTTGGCAGCGGGTTTCACCACAGCCTTCTTGGCGACAGGTTTTGCGACGACTTTTTTAGCCACCGGCTTGGTGACGGCTTTCTTGACGACGGGCTTGGCGGCTGCCTTTTTAGCCACGGGCTTGGCGACGACTTTCTTGGCGACGGGTTTGGCAGCAACTTTTTTGACTACAGCCTTGGCTGCTGGTTTGGCGACGGCCTTCTTGGCGACGGGTTTTGCCGCTGCCTTTTTAGCCGCCGGCTTGGCGGCGACTTTTTTAACGACGGGCTTGGCAGCGGCTGCTGCCTTCTTGACCGCCGATTTGGCGGCGGGTTTCTTTACTGTTGCCATTTAACACTCCTTAGAAGTTGAACACATCACTTAACTACTACAGCTCAAAGCCACGTGCAGTCAGAAATTGCACTTCCAAAGCGTGGTACCGACAGGCGACCGACTTGCCCGAAACCCGCGTGTTACGGGCGATACCGAGGCTCCGCTTGGTGAGCCTCATTCTAGTGAGTTTTTACTGTGCTTCAATGAATAGGCGAGAGGTGGTGCAAACTATTTGCTGAAAAATGTAGCGATCAAGCAAAAGGTAGCGATTCGACACCAAAATAGAGCGATTTATTTTTTCGACTGACTGTCTCCAAGCTCAATAAACAAGGCGTTCTCCAGCCATCAGACCGGCTTGGGTTTCGCGCTCGCGGATGAGGTGAATTTCATTCTTGTCGATCAGTATTTCTGCCGCACGGGGGCGGGAATTGTAGTTTGAGGCCATGCTCATGCCATATGCACCGGCTGAAAGCAGGGCAAGCAGGTCGCCTTCCTCGATCGACAGGTCGCGCGCAACACCCAAAAAGTCGCCGGTTTCGCAGATGGGCCCCACAACGTCGTATCGCTGGCTCGGGGCGTTTCGCTGATCGACGGCGACGATTTCGTGATACGCCTCGTACAGCGCGGGACGCATCAGGTCGTTCATCGCGGCATCGACGATGGCGAAGTTCTTGTCTTCACCCGGTTTCAGGTATTCAACCCGGGTCAGCAGCAGACCCGCGTTTCCGACCAGAGAGCGACCCGGTTCCAGCAACAGTTTTTCACTGCGCCCCTTGAAGCGCGCAGCCAGTTCACGACCATACGCGGCAAGATCAGGCGGGGTTTCATCGCGGTAACGGATGCCGATGCCGCCACCCAGGTCGATGTGATGCAGCGCAATGCCTTCGGCGGCCAGCGTATCCACCAGCGCAAGCACGCGGTCGGCTGCATCGGACAGCGGCGACAGGTCGACGAGTTGCGAGCCGATATGGCAGTCGATGCCGGTGACCTGCAGGTGAGGCAAGCTGGCGGCCAGGCGATAGAGTGCCGGCGCGTCGGCGATGGCTATGCCGAACTTGTTTTCCTTGAGACCGGTCGAGATGTAGGGGTGCGTCTTCGGGTCGACATCGGGGTTGACGCGAAACGAGACCGGCGCAATTTTGCCCATCTCACCCGCGATCCGGTTCAGCCGTTGCAATTCGCTGGCCGATTCGACGTTGAAGCAGAGAATCGCCGCCTCCAGACCGGCGCGCATTTCCTGGATTGTCTTGCCGACGCCGGAGAACACCACCTTGGCCGGATTGCCGCCGGCGGCCAGCACGCGCGCGAGCTCGCCGCCCGAGACGATGTCGAAACCGGCTCCGAGACGCGCAAACAGGTTGAGGATGGCCAGGCTCGAATTCGCTTTGACGGCGTAGCAGATCAAGTGCGGAGTATCGGCAAGCGCATCGGCATAGGCCTGGTAGGCCGCTTCAAGCGCCTGCCGCGAATACACATAAAGCGGCGTATCGAATTGCTCGGCGAGCCGGGAGAGCGCCACGTCTTCAAGATGAAGCTGGCCGTCTTGTCTGTGCAGGGTGTTCAATTGGACGTCCGTTGCGGTGCGGGAGGATTTTCGGGAAGATACAGGTCACCCTTGATGCCGCAGGCGGTCAAACCCAGTCCGCGAAGCCGAATTCAACCTGGCCGCCAGCAAGACGCTGGCGCACATCGAGCAGGCGCTGGAAGCGGCCGACCTCGATTTTGAAACGCCGGCCGACGGCATTCTCGAGGTCGAGTTCGAGAACGGTAGCAAGATCATCATCAACCGCCACGGCGTGGCGCGTGAAATCTGGGTTGCCGCGCCCTCGGGCGGCTTTCATTTCAAACCGCAGGCGGGCGATTGGGTGGACACCAAGGACGGCACGCCGCTTTATACCAAACTGGCCGCGCTCGTTCTGGCTCAGGGTGGCGGTTCAATCGGGTTCTAGGCTGTCGTGAGAAGCCAGGCGCTCACCCTGTTCGATCTGGTCGAGCGCCTGTCGTTGCTAACGCGCGCCGGGTTGCGCCAGGCAGGCGCAGCGCAGGGATTGCAGCCGGTGCATCTGCACGTTTTGTTTTACCTCAACCAGGCCAATCGTTTCAGCAATACCCCGCTGGCACTCACCGAATACCTCGGTCTGACCAAGGGGACGGTGTCGCAAACCGTTCTGGTGCTGGCGCGCCGCAGGCTGCTGTCGCGCTACGCCGACCCGCAGGATGGCCGGATCGTGCGTCTGGTGCTGACCGAGGCGGGCGGCGCCTTGTTGAACACGCTCAACTCTGCCGGGGCCTGGCGCGAAGCGGTGCGCACTGCCAGCCCGGCGCGCGTAACCTCGGCCATGATCGTGCTGCGGCAGGTTCTGGTGCAGGTGCAGGTGCAAAGCGGCAAGCGCAGTTTCGGCGTGTGTTCGAGTTGCCGCCACAACCAGCGGCTGGGGCCGCGCAGTTATTTTTGCGGACTGATGCAGGAGAAGCTGGGCAGTCCGGAAGTGCGGCGAATTTGCCGCGAGCATTCGGCCCCGATCGTGGCTTGAGGCGGTTTGCCCGCTATATGGGCTGGCTGTGTGAAGGGCTGCAGGGTGGCCGGTGGGTTTGTTGCAGAAACTGCAATATCAACCTCAACAAGCTTGATGTAGATAGATACATCCCTCACACGCGAACGTAGGTCCAGCCCTGCTGGAGTCGGGTGACGATTTCGCCAATAGCGGTCGGTGCGGTGTGCGCGGCAGGCAGCAGTTCGACTTTCTGTCCCTCGGCGGTTAAGCGCGCGATGGTCTGGCCGCATGCCACCCATTGCAGATTGGCATGGCGTTGCTGCATCCGCGCGATGCGGTCTGCATAGGGGCTGTGGCTGGCGCGCAGCAAGGTCAGGCCTTGGCTGTTGGCGAGGATTTCGAGCTGCATGACGCGCCCCTGCTGCTCAGCCGCATCGAGCAGGCGTTCGGCTTCGTCGAGCACAGCGCGCATTTTGTCGGGGGTCGCGCTGTCTAGATGCAGCATGACGCGATTGGGGTCGGGCGCATGCGTCAGGCTCACCGGCTGCAAGGCGGCATCGCGACCAACCGGTGGCGAAAAGGGGATCGCAACCGCCAGGTTCGTTATTTCCCGTCCGCGCAGGACCCAGCCCGCAGCCAAGCCAGCGAACAGCACCAGGCAGCCCAGCGCGCAGCGTTGTGTGATCATCCTGCGCGAGTGCGGCGGTACGGTGGCTGACTTCGCGCGTGGTGGTTCGGCATACGCCAGTTTCACCATATCGCGCAGGCTGCGCACGGCGCACACGCGACGCGCCAGTTCGGCATCGGACTGCATGCGTACCGTGAGCGCTTCGCGTTCGGTCACGTCGAGTTCGCCATCGACGAAAGCGTGCAGGGTTTCATCGGATACCACGGAATTCATTTCACTCTCCTTAGCGCAGGCCGGTCGGCGGCTTGCTGCATCACGCGATCCATTATGATTTTCAAGCTGGCGCGTGCCCGCGACAGGCGGCTCATGACCGTGCCAACCGGAATGTCCAGGATCCGTGCAACCTCCGCGTAGCCGAATTCTTCCAGATCGACCAGGCTCAACACCTGGCGTTGCCCCATCGGCAGCTGCGCAACGGCGGCGCGCACACAGGCGATCACCTGTTCGCGGTTGTAGCAGGCCTCGGGGGTATCATCGGCAGATTCGAGTGTGTCTTCCCAGTCGTCCACGTTGTCGAAATCGCGGCGGGCGCGCAGATGATCCATCCAGCAGCGATGCATGATCGCAACAGCCCAGGCTTTTAGGGCAGCAGCTTCACGCAATTGCGCGCGCTGTGTCCAGGCTTTGGACAAACTGTCCTGCACCAGGTCGTCGGCCAGCGCGGCATCGTGGCACCAGGCATAGGCAATACGGTAGAGAACCGGGCGCAGCGACTCGATGGCGGGACGAGCGGGGCCGAACAGGATGCAATGGATCATGGTCATGTGAATTAGACGCTACGTATAGTCCATTTATTCCACAAACTTAGCGCCATTGGAATGGAATAAGCGTGCCAGCCGCTGCGTCTTACTCCATGCCAGTCTGCTGGCGAACAAACACAACTATCTGGAGATTGAAATGAACCCCATCCTGTTTGCCCCCCTCGCTTTCGCCCTGTTTTTTGGCACAGCGCCTGCCATGTGCGCCGCTGCCGCAATAAAAGCGGCTGCCCCTGCTGCCGCGCAAGAAAAAGTGGTTTATCACATCAACGACAGTACCAATGCCATGGTGGCTTTGCGCAACGTGCAGAATCATCTCAGCGCCAGCAGTGATGTGCATATCGCTGTCGTTACGCATGGCAAAGGCATCGATTTCCTGCTAAATGGCGCGCAGGACAGCAGTGGCAACCCCTACGAGCCGCTGGTGCAGGCGCTTAAAGGAAAGGGTGTTGATTTTCGTGTCTGCAACAACACACTCAAGAGCCGCCAGCTTGATGCCAGTGCAATGATCCCCGAAGCCACTGTGGTGCCATCGGGCGTCGCCGAAATCGGACGTTTGCAGGCAAAAGAAGGTTACGTCTATCTCAAGCCCTGACTGGCGTGCCCATCCACCTTGCCTGCGGCAATGGCCGAGTTATCTATTTGAAGAGAAACCATGAAACAAAAAACACTAGCAATCCTGCTGTTCACGGCGCTGCCGATGGGCGCCCACGCCGCAAACTGGCTGCAACTGCAAGGCAACGAAGCTCCGGATAGTGGCTATTTCAAGCTGTTCGGCTTTCTGCAGCCGACCTACACCTACATCGACGCAGACCCGGTTCAGGGTTTACAGGGCAGCGCCGCGCCCTTCAACGGCCAGTTCAGCATAGCCAATCGCGTGGGGCCGGATCTGGAAGATAACGATGAACTGCAATTCAACCGGGCGCGAATCGGTGCGCGCGGCAATATCGTGCCGGGCAGGATCAATTACTTTGCCCTGGTGGAAGCCGGCAAGAACGCAATTACCTCGCAGCGTGAGCTCATGGTGACCGATGCCTCGGTCAGCTTCAACTACATTCCTGGCGCGCGTATTCGCGCCGGCCTGTTCAAGTTACCCACCAGCGAGGAAGCTTTGGTCGGAGTGCATACCTCTTTTCCCTACGTCTATTTCAGCAATGTCGCCACCAACCTGCTAATCGAAAGCCAGGTGCAATCGACCGGCGGCGTCAACGCGACAGGCGCGTCGAACGGGGCGACCATCAGCGGGGGCTCGGGGTTTCGCGACTGGGGTGTCCAGGTATATGACTGGTTCGGGCAGGGACCATGGGAGTATTCCTACGCGTTGATGCTGTCCAATGGCGCCGAGATGGATCAACTCTCGGACAATGACAGCAACAAGGACATTACCGGCCGCCTGCAGGCGTCTTACATCTTCGGTAAAAGCAAAGGCCCCAACCGCGAAGACGCTTCAGTTTGGATCTGGCGGCAAGACGGCGAACGCGAATTCGGCGCCGGCACGTTCGACCGCATCCGCGAAGGCATCGGCGGACGCTTTCAAAAAGGCCCCTGGCGCGCCACTGCAGAATACCTGCGCGGCGACGGCATGATCGTGGCGGGTCCTAACCCGCCCTTTCCCGGCCAGCCCACGCAAATCGGTGTCAATGAAAAAGCCCACGGCTGGTACCTTGAAGCTGGCTGGCGCTTCCTCAAGGACTGGGAGCTTGATCTGCGCTATGACTATTTCGATCGCATGACCGAAACGGCGTCGCTGGAACGTGAATTCACCACCACCACACTGGGCGCGAACTGGTATTTCTACAAGAACACCCGGCTGACGCTGAACTATGAATGGCGCGAACAGGAAGTCAGCAATCCGCTGGCAATCGCTGCCAGTGCGCAACGCACCAACGCAGAAACCATCGCCGACAATCTGGGCGACCGCGTCAGCCTGCAAATGACCTGGTTTTTCTGAGGACTCCTCCAGCGGCGGCAGCGTCGTTGTTCAAGCGGCCTTGCGGCCGCTTTTTTTGCCCATTGTGCGGGGTCGTGGCCCCGCGATTTGAGGCCGACTCAGGCAGGCAAGCTGATTTCCGCCACCACCGGCGCATGATCCGACGGCCGCTCCAGCTTGCGCATGTCGCGGTCGATGGTCGATGCGGTGCAGGCCGCCGCCAGGGGCGCGGTGAGCAGGATGTGGTCGATACGCAGCCCCTGGTTGCGGCGGAAACCCATCATGCGGTAATCCCACCAGCTGAAGGTTTTGTCGGGTTGCTCGAACAGCCGGAAGCTGTCCTGCAGCCCCAGCGCGAGCAGGCTTTGAAAGCGCGCACGCTCGGGTTCGGATACCAGCACGCAGTCCTTCCACACAGCCGGATCGTGCACGTCGCGGTCGTCCGGCGCGATGTTGTAGTCGCCCAGAATGGCAAGTTTGGGATGACGCGTGAGCTCGTCCTTGAGCCAGCCGATGAGGGCGTCGTACCAGGCGAGCTTGTAGGGATATTTGTCGGAATCGAGGCTCTGGCCGTTGGGGCAATACACGCAGACCAGCCGCACGCCATCGACGGTGGCGGCGATGAAGCGCTTCTGTTCATCGGCAAAGCCGGGAATACCGATTACCACATCGGTGGCTTCGCCGCGGCTGACGATGGCGACGCCGTTATAGGTTTTTTGCCCGGCAAACACGACGCGATACCCCACCGCTTCGATGTCGGCGCGGGGAAAGTTGTCGTCGGTGAGTTTGGTTTCCTGCAGGCACACCGCGTCAGGCTGGCGGGTGGCGAGAAAGTCCAGCAATTGGGGCAGGCGAACTTTGAGGGAGTTGACGTTCCAGGCAGCGATTTTCATGCCGCGCAGTTTACCGCAGCCCGGTTTGGCCGCGCCGGGCGGGTCGCGTCAGTTTTTGGGTGCGGTCGTCGTGCTTGCGGGCTTGCTGCCGGGCGGGGCGGATTTGGGATAGCCCGCGCGGTCGAGGGCGGCGTTCCATTGGCCGCTTTCAAAGCCGTCGATGCGTTCGCTGCCGACCACGATTACCGGCACGCTGAGTTTTCCGGTGAGCTTTTTCAGCTCGGCCTGGGCGTCGGTGCTGGCCTGGGTGTCCTTGCTGCTGAAGGGCACGCCACGTTCGGTGAGCAGCTTGCGCGCCTCGTCGCAGGGTGCGCCGCAGGGGCTCGAATAGAGGGTGATCGGGTGTTTTTCGCGCGCAGTCCTGGTGGCGTAGGATTCGCCGCTTTCGATCAGATTGCCCTTGAACGACTTTTGCTGGGCATTTTTGACACTGGCCGGAGGCGGCTGGTCGCTGTATATCATGCGGCCCTGCGCGTCCTTCCATTGGTACAGTTGGGCGGCGGCCAGCGGCGCGCTTGCTGTTGCAACAACGCATGCTGCGATGATGAATCCTGCTTTCATACGGTTCTCCCGGGTGGCTGAGTTGTCAGCAACGTAATCCTCCGCACTAACGGCCAACTGCGGCAAAAGCTTAAGGCCTGCGACTTTGCTTTGCGGGATTTAGCCGTGCGGGACGTCAGGGTTTTTCACGTAGCGTGCAAACGCATCCGCCGTCAGCGGTTTGCTGTAGTAATAGCCTTGCACCTCGTCGCAGCCCTGTTCGCGCAGGAACGCCAGCTGGCCTGCGGTTTCCACCCCTTCGGCTATGGTTGCGAGGCCGAGGCTTTTTGCCATTTGAATGATGGCGCTGACAATGGCCTTGTCTTCCGGGTCGGTGCGGATGTCGCGCACGAAGGACTGGTCGATCTTGAGTTTGTACACATTGAACTTCTTCAAATAGCCGAGCGACGAATAGCCGGTGCCAAAGTCGTCGATGGACATGCGCACGCCCCGGTCATGCAGATTGTTCATCACCGCGATTGCGCCTTGCGGGTTGTGCATGGCCACACCTTCGGTCAGCTCCAGCTCAAGGTATTCCGGCGGCAGGCCGGCTTCGTCGAGGATGCGCGTGACGAGATCGGGCAGCGCCGGGTGACGGAACTGCACGGCGGACAGGTTCACCGCCATCACCAGCGGCGGCAGGTCCGAGGCTAGCCAGGTTTTGGCCTGTTCCACCGCCTGCCGCAGAACCCATTCACCGATCAGCAGAATGAGGCCGTTGTCTTCTGCCACAGGAATGAATTCGGCTGGCGACACCAGCCCCAGCTCGGGATGGCGCCAGCGCAGCAGGGCTTCTGCCCCAACGATGCGGCCGTCACCCAGAGCAAGCTGGGGCTGGTAATGGATGCTCAACTCATTGCGTTCCAGCGCATGGCGCAAGGCGTTGCCCAGTTGCAGATGGCGCGCCGAGCGGGCCTGCATTTCGGCCGTAAAAAAACGGTAGCCGTTGCGGCCTTCCTGCTTGGCGTGATACATCGCGGTGTCGGCATTTTTTGAAAGCGATTCCAGATCCTCGCCGTCGGCTGGATAGAGCGCAATGCCGATTGAGGCCGTCACGCTCAGGTCGTGATGTTCGATGCCATACGATCCGCCTATCGCTGCCAGCAGCTTTTGCGCGACAAGCGACGCGCTGCGTTCATCGAGGTCGGGCAGCATGACGATGAACTCGTCTCCGCCCTGGCGGGAAACAATGTCCTCCTCGCGCAATGCCTGGCGCAGACGCCTGGACAATTCGATCAATAAAATGTCGCCGACACGGTGGCCGAGGGTGTCGTTGATGTCCTTGAAGTGGTCGATATCGATGAACATCAGGGCCAGATGCCCGCTGTGCCGTTTGGCGACATGGATGGCAAATTGCAGATGCTCGCCGAGCTGGGCGCGATTGGGCAGGCCGGTCAGGACATCAAAGTGGGCCAGATTTTCACGCTCAGCCTCGATACGACTCAGCTTGATCTGGGTTTCGGACAGCCAGCCCATCACGCTGTTTTCCATGCCCGGGGTCACCGGAATGGCGGATGAAAAGTCACCGCGGCCGAGGCGCGCGATCCGTTCAAACAGCTGATTTGCCGAGCCGCCCAGGGTGGCGTTCAGGGTGCGGTGCGCGCGCCACAAGGTAAACAGCAGCACAATACACAATGCAACAAACAGCACGCGCAACAGCATGGCAATGCGCGCACGCTGCTCGACGGCGGTCTGGGTGCGGGTTTCCACCCTGGAATAAAACGTGTTGATCGGCTGCATGATGGCCCGCTTGGCCTGATGGTAGGCCGTGTCTTGCAGCATCAGGGTGGCCCGGTTGCGGACGGCGTCGGTAACCGGGGTGGCCGTCTCGATCAGGCTCATGGCGGCATACTCGGTCCAGGACAGCGCATCGGAGTGCGCCTTGGCCTGTTCCAGCAGGGCGAATTCTTCTGCGGTGAATCCGGCTTGCCGCATCCGTTGCAGCAGGGAGACGGCGGAGCCGGTCACGCGCGGGCGCAACTGGCCGGGCAGTATCAGATCCCAGTAGACATTCTGGTAATGGGGCGGGCGCGGCAGCTTGCCATTGCGGATGGCGAGCACGTCCTCATATTGCTGCTTGTATTGAGGGTCGCTGGTGGCCACATAGGTGCGCACCATGCGGGTCTGGTCGTTGGACGACTGCCGCAGTTCGTCTGCCAGCAAGAAAGACTGCAGACGGGATTCATTGGCGCGATCGATCTGTTTCTCGGCGAGCACATAGGCTGCGAAAGCAACCGTAATCACCACCAGCGCAGCCAGGTTCAGCCAAAGCGCGCGAGCCACGCGTGGCAGGCGGTGTTCGTCTGGCTTCATGGCGTTCCGGCGTACGGCAGGAGGCGGCTCATGCCATCGCGAACCCGACCAGTGCAATTTCGTCGCCATCTTTTACCGGCGCGGATTTTTCGACGAACTGCTTGTTGATCGTGATGTTGAGCTTGGGGTTGCCCAGCAGCATTTTTTTCCACATTTCACCGCGCCGCGACAGTAAAAACAGCAGGCGTTCGACATCGGTGATGTCGGGCGGCAGCGCAATTTCGTCCGCAGCCATGCCGAGCGTGTCGACCAGGTCGCCGAAAAACAAAATCTTCACCATCTTGCGCCCTTTATAATTCGCCATTGATCGCCTGATTCTACCTGCGTATGTCCGCCCATCTGCTGGAAAACCTCAACCCCGAACAGCTCGCCGCGGTCACGCTGCCGCATGAATCCGCGCTGATTCTGGCGGGCGCGGGCTCCGGAAAAACGCGGGTGCTGACCACCCGCATGGTGTGGCTGATCCAGGGCGGGAAGGTATCGCCGCACGGCATCCTGGCGGTGACCTTTACCAACAAGGCGGCGAAGGAAATGATGACGCGCATTTCCGCGATGTTGCCGATCAACACGCGCGGCATGTGGGTGGGCACTTTTCACGGTCTGGCCAACCGGCTGCTGCGCACGCATTACCGCGAGGCCGGTCTGCCGCAGTCGTTCCAGATTCTGGACAGCCAGGACCAGCTGTCGGCGATCAAGCGGCTGATGAAGTCGATGAATATCGACAGCGAAAAATACGAGCCGAAAAAAGTGCAGCGCTTCATCAGCGCCAACAAGGAAGCCGGCCTGCGCGCGCGCGATGTCGAGGCGTTTGACGTCTATTCGACACGGCTGGTGGAGATTTTCGAGGCGTACGACGCGCAATGCCAGCGCGAGGGCGTGGCCGATTTCACCGAACTGCTGTTGCGTTCCTACGAGCTGCTGCTGCGCAATGAGCCGCTGCGCGAGCATTACCGCGACCGCTTCAAGCACATCCTTGTCGACGAGTTCCAGGACACCAACACGCTGCAGTACCGCTGGCTCAAGCTTCTGGCCGGGCCCGGCACGGCGCTGTTCGCAGTCGGCGACGACGACCAGTCGATCTATGCGTTTCGCGGGGCCAACACCGCCAACATGGCCGATTTCGAGCGTGAGTTCGCGCACGGCAACGTCATCAAGCTGGAGCAGAATTACCGCAGCCACGGGCATATTCTTACTGCCGCCAACACGCTGATCGCACAGAACGCGCACCGCTTGGGCAAGAATCTGTGGACGGCCGAAGGCGAGGGCGAGCCGATCCGCGTCTACGGCGCCTATTCGGACCAGGACGAAGCCAGCTTCATCGTCGATGAGGTGAAAGCGCTCAATCGCGAGGGCATCAACCTGTCGGACATGGCGCTGCTGTATCGCTCCAATGCGCAGTCGCGGGTGCTCGAACACGCGCTGTTTTCCGCCAGCGTGCCCTACCGGGTGTACGGCGGCCTGCGTTTTTTCGAGCGACTGGAAATCAAGCACGCGCTGGCCTACCTGCGTCTGCTGACCAACCCGGAAGACGACGGCGCATTCATCCGCGTGGTGAACTTCCCCGCGCGCGGCATCGGCGCGCGCACGCTGGAACTGCTGTCTGCCCATGCGGCGCAGTCCGGCGCCAGCCTGTGGCAGGCGGCCTGTACCGCCAGCGGCAAGGTGGCCGGCTTCGCCAAGCTGGTCGAGGCGATCAAGCAGGCCACCCGCGACATGCCGCTACCTGAAGTGATCGATCATGTGATTGAGGCGAGCGGTCTGGCGGATTTTTACCGGGCCGACAAGGACGGCACCGACCGGCTGGAAAACCTCAACGAACTGGTCAATGCCGCCGCACTGTTTATCGACGAGGCGGAAGAGAAAACCCTCGACTCCTTTCTTGCTCATGCCGCGCTGGAAGCGGGCGAGCACCAGGCCGGCGTGGGGCTCGACGCCTTGCAGCTGATGACGGTGCATGCCGCCAAGGGCCTCGAATTTCACGCGGTGTTCATCACCGGACTCGAAGAAAGCCTGTTTCCCCACGAGCAAAGCGCGAATGAGGAAAACGGTCTGGAAGAAGAGCGGCGGCTGATGTATGTTGCGATCACCCGCGCGCGGCGGCGGCTGTATCTGTCGCACGCGCAGTCACGCATGCTGCACGGTCAGGTTCGCTACGGCTTGCCGTCGCGCTTTCTCGACGAGTTGCCGGAACAGGTGTTGAGTCCGCTCAACCGTCGCAGCGGGTCAGCGCAGCCGCAAAGCTTCGGCTACGCGGCACCGGTCGCATCGATCGGTGCCGTCAGGAATGCGGGTAACGACACCGGATATCGCGTCGGCCAAAGCGTGGCCCACGCCAAATTCGGCAGCGGCATCATCATCGACTTTGAGGGGCGCGGCGCCGACGCCCGCGTACAGGTGAAGTTCCGCGATGCCGGAACCAAGTGGCTGGCGCTGGCTTACGCCAACTTGTCGGTCGTTTGAATGGCGTCGGTCTCGTCCGCCCACACCGCAAAAATCGCTTGATACGACGCATACAGCGAGCCGAACAGGATTGGCATCGCCACCAGCAGGCCGAGCAGCATGGGCACCAGCGCGGCGATGAACAGCATTACCCCCAGCACCAGCCCGTTGACCGACAGGGCCGCCCAGTTCTTGGTCACGGCCTTGAGGCTGACGCCGAGCGCGGTGCCGAGGCGCGCGCCGCCGAACAGGATCAGTGCCGGCGCGTACCAGGTGGCCATGATGATGGGGGTGAACAGCAGCAGGCCGGTGAGCACGGCGGGCAGCGATTGATTCATCAGCGCCTGCAGTTCGGCCGGCGAGGTCTTGGGGTTTTGCGCCGCAGCCATGATGGCTGCGGGGTCAAATCCCATGTTGTGCATGATCTGGCCAATGGCGAGCGTGCCGAGCAGTTGCACGGCACCCATTGCCATCAAGGGCAGGGCCGGGCCGGTGAGGAAGGAGGGTTTGACCCCCGCCAGAAAATGCGGCAGTTCCAGGTCCTGACCGCTGTCGAGCGCGCGGTACGCGGCCATGAAGCCGGCTACCAGCAGGGGGGATGCCAGTTCGGACAGGGTGCCGCCGATCCCCGGAATCAGGTTGAGCGCCATCACCACGCCGAACAGCACGCCAAATGCTGCAGACAGCAAGAGCGCACTTTTACGATACAGGCGAAAGCCTTCGACCACCCAGCGCCAGCCCTGGCTGGCGGCAACGGTACGGGGGATGTCTTGATTGGAAGCGGTCGTCATGCAGGATTCATTCGGCTCAAAACTCTTTCAC
>NCHD01000051.1 GCA_002257045.1 Hydrogenophilales bacterium 16-61-112
TGACATCACAAAATAAATGGCGCGATATTGATGCAGGCGGGGGGCTGGGGCAAGATGCGGGGATTGATATTTTTGAGGCTTTTTCTACAGCCTCGTTAGCCACACCAACCAATCCACAAGGAAAACGAAATGAGCAAACCCAAAATTGTTGCATTGTCTATCGTGCTGTTGTTGTCCGGATGCGCAAGTTCTGGTGTCGTTCCACTCTCTGCTGACAAGTTCATGATCTCAAAGAACACCGCAAAAGTTGGAGGCGGTATTTCAGCCTCTGCCGCTTCCGAAGTTCACGAAGAGGCGAATGACTTCTGCGCCAAGCAGGGGAAGAAAGTTGAGACAGTTGATCTGCAGCTAACTCCGGGCCGAGCTGGTTCGTTGGGTAATGTAACCCTTCAATTCAGGTGCACCTGAGTAAGCGCGCTGGTTTGAGTCCAGCCCGACCAAAGTCGTGTGTTTCCTCATGACCGAGATACCAAACAGGGTGGGAGCAGCCCTTGAGCGGTCTAACATCGCGCTCAACCTCGCTCCCTTCGGTCGCTGGACGGCGCTAAAGCGCCGCCGGTTACCTCTACGTTGTAGGCTGCTTAGGGCTGGCTACCGGACATCAGCATAGAGCACTGCAAAGGACTGCTTCTGGCCGGCTCCTGCCAGAGAAGCACAACCTGAACATGCACTGTCTGTCAGCTCAAGCCCGAACTTCTACACCCAATGAAATATCAGCATGGCTTGTTGATCAGCCAGGCTCGACAAACTCCAGGGTATTCGCATCCGGGTCACGGCAGAACAAGGCCGCGCGTCCGGACTGGCTCACGGTGTATTGAACGCCGGCCGCATCGAGCCGGCTTTTCAGCGCATCCATGTTGCTGACCGCCAGCGCGATGTGGTGATCGCGGCCACCATGTGCGGGGCGCACGGAGGCAGCATCTGGATTGGGCAGATTCATCAGGTGCAGTTGCTGGCCAGCGCCCAGTTCGTACCACTCGCCGGGGTAAGGCAGCGCGGGACGGTCCGCAATCCGCTTGAGCCCGAGCACCGATTCGTAAAAGACTTTGGCGCGCGCCAGGTCGGAAACCAGCAGGCCGGCGTGCAACAGAGCGGTGATATCAGACATGGTGTTTCCCCTTTTGATCGTCTTCCATGTGGCCTGAAAACAGGCTGGCGGTGATGATCATGGCGGCGCCGATCCATTCCTGCAGGGCCATCCGTTCGGCCGACAGGAAATAGGCCGCAACGGCCCCCACGACGAGTTCAAACAGGAAAATCACGATGGCCTGGTTGGCGGGCACGCGGGCGAGGCCGTATTGCACCGCGTAGGTCATGCTGCCGATCGCCACCGCAACAGCGATCAGCAGTAGCCAGGTGTGGGTTTCAACCTCACCGATGAAATCGAGTTCGGCGGGCTTGAGCAGCAGGCCGATCAGGGCGAGCACCACCACCCCGCCCCACACCGTGACGGCCTTGGCGCCCTGGGATACGCCGTCGAGGTGACGGCTGATGACGTTGCTCGCCGCGAACGCCACCCCGGCCGACAGCGCCAGCCATTCGGCGCGGTTGGCCGGCAGCGGCCATTCGCCCGGCTGCCACAGCATCGCCAGCGCGCCGCCCGCCGCCAGCGTCATTACTGCCCAACCGGCACGGTTGAGCTTTTCATGCAGCAAAAAGTGCGAGAACAGTACGGTCCACAAGGGCGACAGATAGAACAGCAGCAGCACCCGCACCACCTCGCCATCGAGCACCGCCAGCACGTAAGCCAGATTGGTCCATCCCGCTGCCAGGCCCAGCGCCACCAGCCACTGCCATTGGCCGCGCGCGCGCAACAGGTCGCGGCCATGCAGCCAACCGATTAGCAGCAGTGGAATGGCGTAGGAGAAGAAACCCGAGGCAATGCCGCCGACGCCCGCCTCATGCAGCAGCCGATAGGGGTACCAGACCAGTCCCCACAGGGTGGCGGCGTAAACCAGGCTGGCGATGGCAAAAAGGCGTTGAGATGGCATGGGGCTTTATAATGTCGGGGTTTGCAATCTGCTGTTTCCAGGCCATTCAATGAATCCGCGTCTCGACCAACTCCACCCCTATCCGTTTCAAAAGCTGCGCGAACTGTTCGCCGGGGTGACGCCGAACCCCGATCTCGCACCAATCAACCTGTCGATCGGCGAGCCCAGGCATCCGACGCCCGCTTTCATCAAGGACGCGCTGGTCGCGGGGCTTGCGGGACTCTCGAATTATCCCATCACTCAGGGCTCGGATGCGCTGCGCGAGGCGATTGCCGCGTGGGCGCAGCGGCGTTACGGCGTGAAGCTCGACCCGGCAACCGAAGTGTTGCCGGTGAACGGCTCGCGCGAAGCGCTGTTCGCGTTTGCCCAGGCCAGCGTCGACTCCAGCCGGCATGGTCGCCGCGTGGTGGTTTCGCCCAACCCGTTCTATCAGATCTATGAAGGTGCTGCGCTGCTGGCTGGCGCCCGCCCCTTCTTTCTCAACACCCTGCCGGAAAACGACTTCAAGATGGACTGGTCGCGGGTGCCGGAGGACTTGTGGGAACAGGTAAATCTGATCTACGTCTGTTCGCCCGGCAACCCCACCGGCAAGGTGATGACGCTCGACGACTGGAAGGAACTGTTCGAGCTGTCGGATCAACATGGCTTTGTCATCGCCGCCGACGAGTGCTATTCGGAAATCTATTTCGAGGAAGGCAAACCACCGCTGGGCGCGCTGACCGCCGCGCAGCAGCTCGGCCGCGGGTTCAAAAACCTGATCGTGTTCAACTCGCTGTCCAAGCGCTCCAACGTGCCCGGCCTGCGTTCCGGCATGGTGGCCGGCGACGCGGCGTTGATGAAATCCTTCCTGCTCTACCGCACCTACCACGGCAGCGCGATGAGTCCGGCGGTGCAGGCCGCCAGCACCGCCGCCTGGAACGACGAAACGCACGTGATCGAGAACCGCCGCCAGTACGCCGAGAAATTCGCCGCCGTGATGCCGCTGCTCAAGGACGTGCTGCAATTCGACGCGCCCGACGCCGCTTTCTACCTGTGGGCGCGCGTGCCGGGCGGCGACGACGCCGCGTTTGCGCGCGGCCTGTTTGAAAAACAGCATGTCACCGTGCTGCCCGGCAGCTTTCTCGCTCGCGATGCCAGTGGCGTCAATCCCGGCAAGGGCTACGTCCGCATCGCACTGGTCGACAGCCTCGCTGCCTGCATCGAGGCGGCCAAACGCATGACCCAATTCGTCGGCGAAGCCGCCTGAGCGCCCATCCTTTACCCAATCATTCAACTTTTCACTTTAAGGAAACCCCATGCACGCCCTGCAAGCCATCATCGAAGAAGCCTTCGAGCGCCGCGCCGACATCACTCCGCGCAACGTCGAACCCCAGGTCAAGGACGCCGTCATGGCCGTGATCGACCTGCTCGACATGGGCGAATTGCGCGTGGCAGAACGCAGCCAGGATCCCAATAGCGGGGGCCAGGACTGGATTACCCATCAGTGGCTGAAAAAGGCCGTGCTGCTGTCGTTTCGTCTGGAAGACAACGCCTTCATCAAGGGCGGCTACACCAACTACTACGACAAGGTGCCGAGCAAGTTCGCCGACTTCAATTCCAGGGACTTCCGCGAAGGCGGCTTCCGCGTTGTGCCACCGGCCGCCGTGCGCAAGGGTTCCTATATCGCCAAGAACGTGGTGCTGATGCCCTCCTACGTCAATATCGGCGCCTACGTCGGCGAAGGCACCATGGTCGACACCTGGGCCACGGTCGGCTCCTGCGCGCAGATCGGCAAGAACGTGCACCTGTCCGGCGGCGTCGGCATCGGCGGCGTGCTTGAGCCGGTGCAGGCCAACCCCACCATCATCGGGGACAACTGCTTCATCGGCGCGCGTTCCGAAGTAGTCGAAGGCGTGATCGTCGAAGACAACAGCGTGATCTCGATGGGCGTCTATATTGGGCAAAGCACCAAGATATACGACCGCGAAACCGGCGAAGTGACCTACGGCCGCATCCCGGCCGGCTCGGTGGTGGTGTCCGGCAACCTGCCGTCCAAGGATGGCAGCTACAGCCTGTATTGCGCGGTGATCGTGAAGAAGGTCGACGCCAAGACGCTGTCCAAGGTCGGCATCAACGAACTGCTGCGCGGCATTTGAATCCTTGTCCCGCCGTGCGGGACAAGGATTCGTGAAAAAGGAGACACCATGAAACACCCGCTCGTCATGACTGCCCTGCTCTCTGTCGGTCTGGTTGCGTGCCAGGCCAATCCGATTTCCGGCCGCAGCCAGCTGGTGCTGGTATCCGAAGAACAGGCGCAGGCCTCGTCCGTGCAGGCTTACGCGCAAACGCTCTCCGAAGCACAGAAGAAGGGCAAGCTCAGCACCGACGCGGCGCTCAACAGCCGCGTCAAGCGCATCACCGACCGCCTGATCGTGCAGGCCGGCAACCTGTATGCGCCCAGCCGCCAATGGAAATGGTCGGTTGCGGTAATCGACGAACCCACGCTCAACGCCTGGTGCATGCCGGGCGGCAAGATGGCGATTTATACCGGGATCATCAACAAGCTGAATCTCAACAACGATGAAATCGCCCAGATCATGGCCCACGAAATTTCCCATGCTCTGCTGGGACACGGCCGCGAGCGCATGTCGCGCGCCATGGCCATGCAGGGCGGGATGACGATCGGTTCGTTGATCGCCGGGCGCGATCTCAGCGCGCTGACGCCGATAGCCGATATCGCGCTGACCCTGCCCAACAGCCGTGAAAACGAAAGTGAAGCCGACCGCTACGGCATCGAACTGGCTGCCCGCGCCGGCTACAATCCGCGCGCCGCGATCAGCTTATGGGAAAAAATGGGCGCCGCCACCGGCAACGGCCCCCCCCCTTTCCTCAGCACCCACCCTGCTCCCAGCAACCGCATCCAAGCGCTCAATACCCTGGTGCCGCAAATGATGCCCCTTTACGAGAAAGCCCGTAACCGCCCATGAACCTCCCTGCCCCCGACGAAAAAACCGCCAGCCTCAAGACCCTGACCACGGTCATCTACGCGCTGTATGCGCTGTCGCTGTTCATGGGCCTCACCGCCATCGTGTGGTGGGGCGTGCTGTGGACGGTGCTCGGTGCGATCACCTGGATCATCCTGATCGGCTGGGTGATTCTGGGCGTGGCGTTTGTCTGGTTCATCTACCGCATCGCCAAGGGCTGGCTCAATCTCAACGACAACAAGCCGATGCCGCTCTGAGTTGTCACGAATGTTGTGCCATACCCCGCAGGTTGTGGCACGTAGTTGTTTGTTCGCCAAAGACCACTGTAACCTTGACGCTACCCCGACCCTGGGGCAAAAGCACGCTTCCATTCATCGTCAAGGAGAAACCATGTTCGATCCCGTCAGCATTCCTTTCGGCTGCAAGATGTTGTTCAACGCAGTCAAGCTCAAGCCCGGCATCACCATGAGCGATATCGAACTCGCGCTGGGAGAAATGTGCCACGTCGTGAAGGAAACCTACGGTAACGAAGCCGGCGGATTCATTGCCGGGCAGGTATTCAAATACGATGGATTCGTAAGCCAGGAAGGCTCGATCAGTTCGCTCAAGGAACCTGACTATGACGTGGCGATCGTCACCTACTGGTCTTCATTCGAGCAGCACGAAAAGTCCCACGCGGATACCACCTTCAACGAAAAATTCAAGGTCGTGGGTGACATGTGCAGCGACAGCACTGAAATCGGATTCAGCATGCTGTGGCAGGGCGTTCCCGGACATTGATGACGGCCTGAGGGAGCCTCCGGTACGACGCGGCAGGGTGCAAAGCGCCAGCCTGCCTCATGCCTGCCGCCCCCTCAAAAATCGAACTGCTGGTCAAACAGCGCTGCCACCTTGGTGGGCGGCAATGGCTTGGCAACGACATAGCCCTGAATCTCTTCGCAGCCCTGTTTTTTCAGGAAAGCAAGTTGTTCGACCGTTTCCACCCCTTCCGCGACGACCCGTATGTTCAGCGCATGCGAGAGGCGGATGATGGCATTGACGATCTCGGCGCCATCGCTGTCGACCAGCACATCATCGATAAAACTCTTGTCGATTTTCAGCGCATCGATCGGCATCCGTTTCAACTGCGCCAGATTGGAATGCCCGGTGCCGAAGTCGTCGATATAGACATGGAACCCGCGCTGACGCAGCGCGTCCAGCATATCGAAGGTGCGCAGCGGATTTTCCATCGCCGCGCTTTCCGTCACCTCCAGTTGCAAGTTCTCGGCCGCCATCCCGGTGTCTGCCAGAATGGCATCGATGTCATCGATCAAATGTTCATCGCTAAACTGACGCGGTGACAGGTTGATGGCGACCGGCGGCGGATTGAGGCCGGCATTCCGCCAGAGGATCCATTGTTCGCACGCTGCCCGCGCCACCCAGCGCCCGAGCGGCAAGATCAACCCGGTTTCCTCAGCCACCGGAATAAAGCGGCTGGGGTCGATCATCCCACCCGATCTTGGCAGCCAGCGTGCCAGCACCTCCAGCCCCACCACCCGGCCACTGGCCAGATCCAGTTTAGGCTGGTAGGCCAGGGCCAGTTCGCCATGGTCGAGCGCCTGGCGCAAACCGTTTTCCAGACTCAACTGCTGCTGCGCAACCGTGTTCAACTCATCGCAGAAATACTCGAACCCGCTGCGGCGCTGCTTGGCCTGATACATCGCAAGATCGGCCTGGCGCAGCAGGGTGTTGGCATCCAGACCGTCATCCGGATAGACGCTGATCCCGATGCTGGCGCCGATGGCATACCGCCGATGCTCAAGCTTGAACGGTTCCGCGAGTGCTTTAAGGAGTTTGCGCACCACCCGGCTGGCTGCGCGCGAGGCGGGCGGATGTGTCAGGACGATGGCAAACTCGTCGCCCCCCAGTCGGGCGACAAAATCATCCGCGCGCAACTGTTCGTCGAGACGGCTGCCGACCACGCACAACACCTGGTCACCAATTTCGTGGCCCTGCGAATCGTTGATGTGCTTGAAGCGATCAAGATCGATGAACAGCAGCGAAACCTGGCTTTTATCGCGTTCCGCACGCGCCAGCGCATGGCCCAGAAAATCCTGGAAATACGAGCGATTCGGCAGCCCCGTCAGCGGGTCATGATTGGCGAGCATGTCGAGCCGCATTTCGGAATGGCGGCGTTCAGCCAGCGCGGCAGACACGAACAACCCGGCAAGCGCCATGGCGACCATGCTGATTTGCAGCGCAAACAGTTCGCGCGGAGACGTGCTGCTGATGGCACCGCCCGAGGACACCACCGCCACCCCCAGCACGATGAGTGCCGACAGGAAAATGGCCAGCCCCGCTCCGGTCACCGAAAACCGCAATGCCGCCCACAACACGCCGGGCACCAGTACGAACAGGACGACTTCGCTCGGGCGAAGGGGATGCAGGTTGGACAGCATCGCGTAGGTCAGCAGCAGCATGCTCAATATCAGCACCAGCCCTTCCACGCGTGCAGCCTTGCTGGTGGGCAGTAAATCCCAGCGCGAGGCCGTCAGCAAAACCGGGGCAATGAGGAACATGCCCAGCACATCCCCCAGCCACCAGACCCACATGCCCTGGAACACCTCGGCATCAGCCAGGAGGCCTGCAGCATTCAGGTTGAACACGCCGAACAGAGCGCTCACCCCGCTGCCAAGCGGCACCGCCACCAAAGCAAACTTGGCGACGCTGGGGACCGATTCGAGGGTGTAGCTGAAGGGCTGAAGATAGCGCGGCAGATAGCCTACGATCGCCGAACTCGCTGCGGCGCCGATGGCCAGGCGGATCGCCACGTCGGCCGGCAAAATCCGGCTGTAGACGGCAAAACAGCCGAGCAGCACGCCGGTTACGCCGGCCAGACCGTAACGCAGACTCGCCATCGCGCCGATGCCGGCAGCCAGCCAGACCGCAGCGACCACACCGACGACGTAGGTGGCGAGCAGGAGACTTACCCAGCCGGCCAGCGCATAAGCCAGCGCGGTCAGCGCAACAATCAGGGCAAACCGTCTGGCTTCAGCGAGGGGGGGCAACACCAGACGGGGTAACACGTGAAGCCGGATTACGCGGCTGGATCCATCTCGGCGCGCACCGACTCCAGAGCATCCTTGAGCGTTTCTTCGGACAGGCTGTTGAGTTGTTCAGCCAGCATTTCAGCTGCGTCGATGGTGTCGGCTTCATCGGGCAGGCTGTCGGTGTCGAGGTTGGCAACGAACACGGCCGCCGCGCCCGTTACCTGCAACAGTTGGCGGCGCTCGTTCATCAGCATTTCAATTTCGTTGCGCAGCAGGCCGACGTCGTCTTCTTTGATCGCGTGCATGGTCATCCATGAATCCTTTTCGTGTTCAGCCGAACAGGGTCAAAACCCCGGTGTAGCCATATAAGCGGTTGTGCGAGATTTCGCCATTGGCAAAAAACCCCACCAGCGGGAAGTCTCCCAGGGCCTCGCGAATCAGCCCCAATTCCCGGTTCTGCGTGCCAAACATATGCTGGCCGCGACCGAGGCAGGAATAATACACGCCACCCCGTATCGGCGCGTCCAGTTGCGCCTTGATCGCCGTCAGCATGCGCAACAAATCCGCTTCGGCGGATTGCTGATCGCGGCGACAAAACAGCAGCTCGTCGCCCGGTTCGACGTATTCACCGATCGCCACCAGATGGTTGTGCGGATCGACGCCGAGGATATTGCGCACCAGATAGTCGCCGGTGTCCGAACCCCGTACCGGCAAACCCACAAAAATGTAGCCGGCGGCGCGCTGCAAATCGCGCGCAAGCACCTCGCCGATTTCCTCTTTCATCACTTCCAGCGCCGGGCGGTGGTCCAGGCTGCCGACAATGTTTTTATTCGCGGTGGTGATGATGTGGCGCGGCCCCAGGGGGGCAATGCCTTGCGTCAGCCGCGTCGCCAGCTTGACGCGTTCGCTAAACAGCACGCCAGACAGTCCGCCGCTGACGACCCCGTCGCTGATCTGCGCCGTTTCGCCGCGTGAACTTGACAGCCCGCCGACGACAAAGCCGCTCGTAACATGCGCGGACAGGCCATCGATCAGTTCCTGCATGCGCGTGTTGGCCGGGTCTCCGTGCACCAGCGCAAAGTAGGCCTCGGAGCGTTGCGCCTGGATGTCATGCGGGGTTTGCAACACCGACAGCATGCTGAAATCCACCAGAGGAAACTCGCCCAGCATGACGGCCATCGCCGGTTCTTCCAGAAACTCCACGCCCGTTGCACAGATTCCGACGCCGACGCTGCCGGTCCAGTGCGGAACACCGGTCGCGCTTTTGAAGAAGTCCAGAATCGCGCCCAAATCGCTGGCAAAGGCATCTGCCACATACAGGAACCCCAGCGTCGCCGCAGACGGAATGGCGCCCAGCTGGGTCATGCAGGCCTGTGCGGCCTGGGTCCAGTCAGCGCCTGCCGCGTGAGCTGCCTTGAACGGCGTCATCAATAACCCGTTTGGGCGCTGTGCGGCAACTCACCTTCGCCAAAGAAATTCCACAGCAAGTGCGCCACCACTTCGGGAGCAATCACGGTGTGCTGGTTATGGCTTTCCTGCATCGCTGCACGCAGCTTTTTGCGTAAATCGGGATCACCGGTCAGGTCAAAAATAATGTCGACTTTTGCGCCCAGCGATACCACGTCCAGCGCGTTCTCGAATACCGGCACCCCGCTCTGAATAAATCCCAGCGCAACGGGCGACTCCAGATTGCGATGCGCAACAGCGACGATCTCCACTTTGACGTGTTCTTCCTGGATTTTTTCCAGAAAATGTTCTGCGAAGGTTTCGCCGACTTCACCCAGCCCCAGCAGGGCGACCTTGACAACCTGACTCATGGTAGTACTCCTCATTGATAGGTATTGACTGGCAAGTTGCATTGCCAAACTGCTTCATCGGCATAGTGAGCGCTGTTCTTGAAGAGAATACGTATCCTGCCCCGGTCTGTCGATACATCCCTTGTTAATGAGCCATGGGTTTCTTCGTGTCGACCGAAGCAGGCGATATGATTCGGCCTGTCGATCCAAAGCTCCATTCATCCCGCTATGACCACGCTCTATCCGCCCATCACCCCTTACGCCAGCGGCATGATGGATACCAGCGGCATCCACCGCATTTACTGGGAAACCTCCGGCAATCCGGACGGCATCCCGGTGCTGTTTGTCCACGGCGGCCCCGGTTCCGGCACCTCGCCCAGGCAGCGGCAATTTTTCGACCCGGCGCGCTACCGCATCGTCCTGTTCGACCAGCGCGGCAGCGGCCGCTCAACGCCGCACGGCGAACTCACCGACAACACCACACCGCACTTGATTGCCGATATGGATGCGCTGCGGTGCGAACTGGGCATCGATTCCTGGCTGGTGTTCGGCGGTTCGTGGGGCTCGACGCTGGCGCTGGCCTATGCCGAAGCCCATCCCGAGCGCTGTCGCGGACTGGTGCTGCGCGGCATTTTTCTTTGCCGCACAAGCGAAATCGACTGGTTTCTCGATGGCATCCGCGCTATTTTTCCCGAGGCGCAGCGACAGCTGGCCGAGTTCATCCCCGCAGCCGAACGCGGCGACCTGCTCACTGCCTATCACCAGCGGCTGTTGAATCCAGACCCGGCCATCAATCAGCCCGCCGCCCATCAGTGGGCCACCTTCGAGGCGTCGTGCTCGACCCTGCTGCCTAACCCCGAACTGGTGTCCGCGTTCTGCAGCGACAAAACCGCGTTGTCGCTGTCGCGCATCGAGGCGCATTACTTCGTCAACAACATCTTCCTGCCCGACAACAGCCTGCTCGCCCGGCTTGACTGCATCCGCGCGATTCCCGCAATTATTGTGCAAGGGCGCTACGACGCTGTCTGCCCCATCGTCTCGGCCGACGAACTGGCACGCGCCTGGCCCGAAGCCCGCTATGTGGTCGTGCCCGACGCCGGGCATTCGGCGTTCGAGCCGGGAATCGCACGTGAACTCATCGCCGCCTGCGACCGTTTTGCCAAAACAGGCGGATTCGACTGATGTCACTCTCGCCCCACGTCTTCGATGCCCGCGCCGACACCTTCAACCGGCTGGTGCTGGAAAACTCGCACAAGGGCCCGGTGCTGGTGCATTTCTGGACGCCCAAGGCTGCGCCCTGTTTCATCCTGATGCCGCGCCTGGTCAAGCTCGCGGCCGAATACGGCGGCAAGTTCCTGCTGGTGATGCTCAACGCCGACGAGCTGCCGGAGCTGGCGCGGCGTTTCAGCGTGAACTCGGTGCCGACGGTGAAGTTTTTCTGGCGCGGCGAAGTCGCCCACACCATCCACGGCGCCGACCCTGACAGCAGCTTCCGCGAAGTGCTCGACCGCTTCATCGCCGGCGACGCCAACCGCGCCCACGCGCTCGGCGTCGCGGCATGGCAGTCGGGCAAGGTCGAGCAGGCGCGCATGCTGCTGGCCAACGCGGCGATGGCCGAACCCGACAATCTTGCGATTCCGCGCGACCTTGCCAAGCTGTTGTGGTCCGATGGCGACAGCGAGCAAGCGCTGAAACTGCTCGACAGCCTGCCGCCCGAAGCGCGGATGGAACCCGAGATTGCGCGCCTGCACGCGCACCTGAACCTGGCTGAAACCGCACGCCACGCGCCCCCGCTGAAAGCCATCGACGCCCAGCTTGCACAGCACGCAGACGACCTCGCTGCGCATTACCAGCGCGCTGCCGTCCTGCTGGCACGCGACGACTTTGAAGGGGCGATGACCGAGCTGCTCTTCATTACCCGCACCGACCGCAGCTACCGCCACGACATCGGCCGCACCAGCCTGCTGGCCCTGTTCGACCTGCTTGGCAGCGCGCATCCGCTCACGCGGCAATTCCGCCAGGCCTTGTCTGAATCGCTGCATTGAGCTTCGACCATCCGGCTTTCGCGCCCTATCGGCAGCTGATCGACACCCTTGATCTGGCGCGCACCCCAGCCACGCTGGCCGGGTTCAACGCAGTGGCCGGGGCGTTCGACATCATCCAGGCGCGCGGCCTGCCGCTGCGCTTTATCGCCGCCGATGGCCGCCTGTCTGCGCGCGATTACGAAACGCATATCCTGCAAACCGGCCAGGTACCCACGCGTGCCGACACCTGGCACGATGCGATGAACGCACTGGTGTGGCTGCGCTTTCCGCACTTCAAGGCAGCGCTGAACGCAGCGCACGGCGAAGCGATCGGCCGGGAAACGGACACCCTCCGCGGCCGGCGGCGCGATGCGCTGACCGTGCTGGATGAATCGGGGGTGTGGGTCAACAGCCGCGACCCGGCTTTGCACGCCTTGCTGGCTGAACACGCCTGGCAGGCGCTATTTTGGGAACACCGGCATGCGGTCGAAACGACGATGCAGTTTGTGGTGGTCGGGCACGCGCTGCTGGAAAAACTGCTTGCGCCCTACCCGGCGGTCACCGGCAAATGCCTGATGCTGAACATCGATTCGTCAGACCCCGGCTCACTGGAGCTGCAGGCCGTCGCCACGCTCAGCGCGATCGATTCTCCGCGCCAGCTAGCGCCACTCCCGGTGCAGGGCGTGCCGGGATGGGATGCCGCCAACGCGACGACTGAGTATTACGCCAACCAGGCTATTTTCCGGCCGCCGCGCCTCAACCTGCCGTCAGCGGCAAATCGCCCCCTGCCACCCACGCCTGCGCCATCTCCAGATCATCAAACAGGCGAATCTCAGCCGACATGAACGAGCGGTTGAGCCACATGCTCCACGCCATCCATTGATCGTCGGTGAGGATGGCGATGCGACCGAAATCGTTTTTGTGCTCGCGTGAGAACTTCAACTCCTCCCACGCCACATCGAGGCTATACGACAGCATGTCGCGCAGGTCGAACAGCAGATCGACCGTGCCCTGAAACTGGATGCCGTAACACACTGCCTGTTCGAATTCGCGGTAGTCGTCGAGGGTGAACTGACCCATCACGGAAACTGCAATCTGATTGTTTTTGATGTCGAGGCTGATCATGTATCGCTCCTGAAGTTGATTGGCCTAACTATAGCGAATTGGCGGGTGCTGCGGACCGCACCGCCCAAATACCGGCCAGCGCCACCACCGCCATGCCCAACCACGCCGACAGCGGCAGTTGCTCGCCAAACAAAATCACCCCGTACAGCGCCGAAAATCCCACCGTGGTGTAAGCCAGCGCGCCCACGATCAGCGTGCGGCCACGATGATAGGCGCGCGTCAGCGCCAGTTGCGCCAGCGTGGCGGTCACGCCGATCCCGATCAGCCACGGCCAGTCGGCCGCGTGCGGACGATGAAAACCCGCCAGCGCCATCCACGCTCCGCCGCCAACCGTCGCCAGCAGCGTGAAATAAAACACCACCCGCCACGCCGGTTCGCCCAGTTTTCCCAACTGCTTGACGTTGACATACGCCACCGCCGCCAGCATGCCCGACACCAGCCCGGCCAGCGCGGGCAACCAGGCCTGATCCTGCACCTGCGGACGCAGCACCAGCACAATGCCGACAAAGCCCAGCGCCACCGCACCGAGCAGCCCGTGCCCATGTTTTTCATGCAGCCACCAGGCCGTCAGAGCGGCCAGAAACAACGGGGCGGTGTAATTGAGCGTCACGGCGGTTGCCAGCGGCAAACGTGCAATGGCATAGAAGAACAGCACCAGCGCAACAAAGCCCGACAGTCCGCGCCAGAAATGCGCCTTGCGATGCGGCGTGGCCAGCGCTGTCAGCAGGTTGCCGTGCTGCACGGCAATCACGCCACCGATCGCCAGCAAGCCGAAGGCCGAGCGGTAAAACACCAGCTCCGCACTCGAAAAATGCGCCGAGGCGTGTTTCACCAGCACACTCATCAGGGCGAACAATGCAGCAGCGACCAGCATCCAGCTAGATTTCATCGGAGTCAAAAAAGAGTTTCATGTGTTTTATGGTTTTGTTGGGCGGGGCTGCACCGGAATCAGAATTTCGAAGCGCACCCGCGACCACGGATCGCGCCCCTCGGCCAGGCGACTGATGCGCGCCTCCAACACCTGGCCGCTGTCCATGAAACGCGCCGCTTCGGCGTTGTCACGGCGCGGAACGTAGCCAATCTTGTGTCCTTGCCATTCGACTCGCACCGCGTTTGCATCATAGGGGTTGTCGGGTTCGCGGATCAGGGTGAGCGCATCCCCCGCCTGCATCTGCGGCCACAGTTTTTTGCCTTCGTGGTACTGAAACCCCGCCAAGGGCGAATCCTGCAGCAGGATGCGCGCAGCAATCTGGGCGTGGAGCGGCTGGGACCACACGCTAATCACAATCAGGAACAAGCCAAGCAGACGGGTCATAACGTTCATTCTACTGAGTCGCTTAGGCAAAAAGGACATGCCCAAGTATCGCGACCACTTGCACGTTTATCCGGGACAATTTATTTATTGATAACCGTTATCATTTGCAGTACGATATTTTCAGTCAACCAACACAGGAATGCTTCAGTATGAAACTGACCCGATTTTTAGCTGCAATGTCGCTGGCCTTTACGGCCCTCCCCGCCCTGGCAGAAGAAGTGGTGGTGTATTCCGCGCGTAACGAACAGTTGATCAAGCCGCTGTTCGATGCCTACACCAAGGACACCGGCGTAGCGGTGAAATTCATCACCGACAAGGAAGGCCCGCTGATGGCGCGCCTCAAAGCCGAAGGCACGAACACGCCGGCTGACATGCTGCTGACGGTGGATGCGGGCAATCTGTGGCAGGCATCCAATGAAGGCCTGTTGCGCCCGATCCAGTCGAAAACCCTGGCCGCCAACGTACCCGCTCATCTGCGCGATCCAGACAACGAATGGTTCGGCCTGTCGGTGCGCGCCCGCACCATTGTCTACAACACTGCCAAGGTCAAACCCGCCGATCTGTCCACCTATGAAGACCTGGCCAACCCGAAATGGAAAGGCCGCCTCTGCCTGCGCACCTCGAAGAAGGTCTACAACCAGAGTCTGGTGGCCATGATGATCACCGAATACGGCGAAGGCAAAACCGAGGACATGGTGCGCGGCTGGGTCAATAATCTCGCCACCTCGCCCTTCCCCGACGACACCAAGGCGATGGAAGCCGTGGCTGCCGGACAATGCGATGTCACCCTGGTCAACACCTATTACTTCGGCCGCCTGATGGAAAAGCAGCCGAACCTGCCACTGGCGATTTTCTGGCCCAACCAGAACCTGAAGAACAAGGCCGCTGGCGTGCACGTCAACGTCTCCGGTGCCGGCGTCACGAAGTACGCCAAGAACCCGGCCGGCGCGCAAAAGCTGATCGAGTGGCTGTCGTCCGACAAGGCGCAAAATCTGTTCGCCGACGTCAACCTGGAATACCCGGTCAACCCCAAGGTGTCGCCGGACAAGACCGTGGCGGCCTGGGGCAGCTTCAAGCAGAACCTGATCAACGTGAAAGACGCTGGCAGCCTGCAGACCAAGGCCGTAAAATTGATGGATCGCGCTGGCTATAAGTAAAGCGCTGGCTTTTTAAATATTAAGAGATGCTTCTTGTCTGATAACACAGCTGTTCTCGCAAAAACGCCCGCAACGGGCGTTTTTGTTTGGCCACGCCCCGGCGGCTGGCTGCTTTTCGCGCTCGCCGTGGCCGCGCTGGTGCTGGTGCCGGTGGTCGTCACCTTCTCGTCGTTCGCCGAGGTCGAAGGCGACATCCTCGCCCATCTGACCGAGTTCGTATTGCCCGAACTGGTGGGCAACACGCTGTGGCTGATGCTCGGCGTGGGAATCGGCGTCAGCGTACTGGGGGTCTCGCTGGCCTGGCTGACGGCGATGTGCGACTTCCCCGGCCGTCGCCTGTTCGACTGGGCGTTGTTGCTGCCGCTGGCGCTGCCCGCCTACGTCACCGCCTTCGTCGCCATCGGCCTGCTCGATTTCACCGGCCCGCTGCAGACCTGGCTGCGCGAAGGCTGGGGCATCACCGGGCTGCCTGAAATCCGCTCGCGCAGCGGCGTCATTCTGGTGATGTCGCTGGCGCTCTATCCCTACGTGTACCTGATCGCCAAAAACGCCTTTGCTACGCAGGGCGCAATCGCGCTGGAAGCGGCGCAGTCGCTTGGACTCTCTCGTACGCAAGGCTTCTTCCGGGTGGCGCTGCCGATGGCGCGGCCGTGGATCGCCGCTGGCCTGATGCTGGCGCTGATGGAGACGCTGGCCGACTTCGGCACCATGGCGATCTTCAACTACGACACCTTCACTACCGCCATTTATAAAGCCTGGTACAGCCTGTTCTCGCTCGCTGCGGCGGCGCAGCTGGCCTCGATCCTGATCCTGTTCGTGCTCGTCGCCGTGGTGTTCGAGCAGCGCTC
>NCHD01000052.1 GCA_002257045.1 Hydrogenophilales bacterium 16-61-112
CCCGCTAACATGTTGTGCGGCTCGGGTGCGTTGGGTGTGGATTTGATGCAGTTGATCATTGCGCCAACCGCTGCGTTCAAAGTGGCTCCGAATCACTCCATTGGTGTTTCTCCGCTGTTGGGCTACCAGAAGTTTGCGGCAACGGGTTTGCAAAGCTTTGCCGGTATTTCGTCCGATACCACCGGGGCTACGGTGACTAACGCTGGCAATGATGATGCTTTCGGTTACGGCTTGCGCATTGGTTACATGGGCAAGATTACGCCCACCGTCACCATCGGCGCAGCTTATTCAACCAAAGTGGATTTCCAGGAATTCGACAAATATAAGGGTCTGTTTGCCGAGCAGGGCAACCTGGATTTACCTGAAAACTACAATCTGGGTGTGGCTTGGCAAGTGACTCCGGCACTCAAACTGGCTGCAGATTACCAGCGCATCAACTACAGTGGGGTGAATGCGATTGGCAACCCATCTGCTAATTCCCTGGCTGGTAATCCCGCTATGGCAATGGGTACGGATAACGGATCAGGCTTTGGTTGGTCCGACATGGACATCTGGAAGCTGGGTGCTGAGTTCAAACTCAACCAGCAGATGATTTTGCGTGCAGGCTATAGCTACGCCGATAGCCCAATCGACGGTTCTGCTGTAGGGGAAGCCACGTTCAATATCATTGCCCCGGGCGTGATCGAACATCATATTACGTTGGGCATGACCTACACTACGGCTACAGGTGATGAAATGACCGTGGCTTACATGCACGGGTTTGAGAATGAAGTGTCGGGCACCAACCCATTCTTTGGTGGAACCGATACAACCACGATGTACCAGAACTCGTTGGGCTTCCAGTACAGCTGGAAAATGTAATCGTCAGCGTTCGTTATCATGCTGCGCCTCCAGCTTTTGCAGCATGCCCACAAAGTCGGCCAGTCGCGCCTGCTCCTGCTGCACCACGGCGGCCGGGGCTTTGTCGACGAAGCTGGCGTTGGCGAGCTTGCCTTGCGCTTTGCTGATTTCACCCTGGATGCGGGCGATTTCCTTGGCGAGGCGGGTGCGTTCTTCGTCCTTGTTGATTTCGACCACCAGCATCAGCCGCATGGCTCCGACCAATTGAACCGGCGCGTCGGCCTCGGGCAGTGTGGCCGTGGCGCTGACTTCGCTAAGCTTGCCGAGCGCGCTGATGTACGGCGCCAGCGCGTTGATCACGCTGGCGTCGCCTTCTATCACCAGCGGCACCCGCAGCGCGGGGGACAGGCTCATTTCGCCGCGCAGGGTACGGCAGGCGTTGACCAGTTCCTTCAACAACTGAATCCGCGCAACGCTGTCGGGATAGGCCTGCGCTGGATCAGTCTGTGGGTAGGCGGCGAGCATGATGCTGTCGCTGGCTACGCCGGCGAGCGGCGCAACTTTTTGCCACAACTCTTCGGTGATGAAGGGAATGATGGGGTGGGCGAGACGCAGCGTGGCTTCGAGCACGCTGGCGAGCGTGCGGCGGGTGGCGCGCTGCTGTTCGGGCGTGCCGGTGTTCAACTGCACCTTGGCGAGTTCGAGATACCAGTCGCAGAATTCGTCCCAGACGAATTCGTAGATCGCACGTGCGGCCTGGTCGAAGCGATAGGCGGCGAAGGCATCGTGGACTTCAGCGATGGCCTGCTGCAAGCGCGCAGTGATCCAGCGGTCGGCGTCCGAAAAGTCCATCGGCTGGCTGGCATCCTGCCCACAGTCGTGGCCTTCCAGGTTCATCAGGGCGAAGCGGGTAGCGTTCCACAGTTTGTTGCAGAAATTGCGATAGCCCTCCGCGCGCTGCAGGTCGAACTTGATGTCGCGGCCGTGCGTGGCCAAACTCGCGAACGTAAAGCGCAACGCATCCGTGCCGTAGGCGGCGATGCCTTCGGGGAATTCCTTGCGGGTGCGTTTTTCGATGCTTGGCGCTTTGCGGGGATCCATCAGCCCGGTGGTGCGCTTGGCAACCAGTTCGCCGATGGCGATGCCGTCGATGAGATCGATCGGATCGAGTACGTTGCCTTTCGACTTGCTCATCTTGTGGCCTTCTGAGTCGCGCACCAGGCCGGTGACGTAGACCTCGCGGAACGGGACCTTGCCGGTGAGGTGCTTGGACAGCATCACCATGCGCGCGACCCAGAAGAAGATGATGTCGAAGCCGGTGACCAGCACCGAGGTCGGCAGATAGCGCTCGAGTTCGGGAGTCTGCTCGGGCCAGCCCAACGTGGAGAATGGCCACAGCGCAGATGAGAACCAGGTGTCGAGCACGTCGTTATCCTGCGTGAGCTTTTTGCCGCCGGCCTGTTTGACGGCATCGGCTTCGGTTGCTGCAACGTAGTAGTTGCCGTCCTCGTCATACCAGGCGGGGATGCGATGACCCCACCACAGCTGGCGCGACACGCACCAGTCCTGGATGTTTTCAAGCCACTGGCGATAGGTCGTCGTCCAGTTCTCCGGCACGAATTTCAGCTCACCCGAATCGACTGCGGCGAGGCCCTGCTTGGCGAGGCCTTCCATGCTCATGAACCATTGATCGGTGAGCATCGGTTCGATTACCGCGTGGGTGCGGTCGCCGCGCGGGATCATCAGCTTGTGCGGCTTGGCCGACACCAGCAGGCCTTTCGCCTGCAGGTCGTCGAGCAGCTGTTGCCGCGCGACGTAGCGATCCAGCCCCTGGTATTCGGTCGGGCAGAGGTCATTCATTTTGGCATCGAGCGTGAGCACGCTGATCGCCACCAGCTTGTGGCGCTGGCCGATCTGCCAGTCGTTGAAGTCGTGCGCCGGGGTGATCTTGACCACGCCGGTGCCGAATTCACGATCGACATACTCATCGGCAATGATGGGGATGCTGCGCTCGGCGATGGGCAAACGGACATGCTTGCCGATCAGGTGGGCGTAACGCTCGTCTTCCGGATGTACCGCCACCGCGGTGTCGCCAAGCAGGGTTTCGGGGCGGGTGGTGGCGACAGTCAGAAAGCCTGTGCCATCCTCCAGTGGATAGTTGATTTCCCAGATGAAGCCGTCTTCTTCGGTGCTGACGACTTCGAGGTCGGATACCGCGGTGCCCAATACCGGATCCCAGTTCACCAGCCGCTTGCCGCGATAGATCAGGCCTTCGCGGTACAGGCGCACGAAGACTTCGGTGACGGCCTTGGATAGCCCGGCATCCATGGTGAAGCGCTCGCGACTCCAGTCGGGACTGGTGCCGAGGCGACGCATCTGGCGGGTGATGGTGGAGCCGGACTGCTCTTTCCACTCCCAGACCTTGTCGAGGAATGCTTCGCGGCCCAGTTCGTGGCGCGAGATGCCCTGAGCGTCGAGCTGGCGTTCCACCACGATCTGGGTAGCGATGCCTGCGTGGTCGGTGCCGGGTTGCCACAGCGTGTTGTCGCCGGACATGCGGTGGTAGCGGGTAAGCGCGTCCATCAGCGTGTGCTGGAAGGCATGACCCATGTGCAGCGTGCCGGTGACGTTGGGCGGCGGCAGCATGATGCAGTAGGCGGGTGCGGCGGGTGCGTCGCCTGCCTTGAAGTAGCCGGCGCTTTCCCAGTGGGCGTACCAGCGCTTTTCGATGTCGGCTGGTTCAAACGATTTGGCGAGTTCCATGGCGTGCGCGCAAAGGCGGCATTATCCCAAAAAAGCCTGGGACACGTCCCAAAAAAGCCTGGCCACGACTAAAAACGTCGTGCGGAAAGGCGTGGCTTCAGTTCGACGGGTCGCGCGGGGCCTTGAGCTTTTCGTTTATCGCCTCGCGCACGATTTCGCGCACGCTGACGTCAAACTGGCTCAGCAGGTTGGCAACGGTCTGGTCGAGGCTCTTGCGCAGTTCGGCCGAGACCTGCTGTTCCATCACTTCGGACAGGCGGGGGGCCAGTTCGCTCATCAACTGCTCGGTGAGGGTGTCGTTGATCGCCTCGCTGGCGAACGCTTCGGCAGGCGCTGTCGGCACGATCGGTTGGGGAATCGGGGCCGCCGCTGGGGCGGCGGCTGGCGGTGTGCCGCGCTCGATCAGGTCGGTCAAAACCGGCAGCCATGCATCGGGCGGCGGGCTGGCGGTCGTGACGCCAGGCTCTCCAGAAAGCGGCGGGGCGGCATCGCTGTTGCCAATTTCGTCGTTGCCGCCACGATGCTTTTTAAGCAGCGCATCCATTTTGTTCAACAGGGGGCTGTCACTCATGGGCTGGCCTCAAGCGGATTGGCGCAAGTCGTAGGTCTTGAGGGCATAACCGCGCGCCTGGTAAAAGCGATAGCGCGCCCGGCCCTGATCGCGCCCGGCATCATCCTGGCCGATGATTTCGACCAGCCGCTCAAAACGGGCAAAGGCTTCGGGCTGCTCGGTGTGCAGGTTGATCATGACGTCAGCTGTGCGCAGCGCTTCGGCGTTGGAACCAATCAGCACCGGCGTCTCGTTCGCCAGCGTGTCGCTGTCGCGGCAGTGCGGAACGAAGCCGGTTGCCGGCGTTGTCCACAGCAGCCTGTCGATGCTATCGGCTACGGCCGGGTCGGGTGCGTAAATCATCACCCGCTTGCCCTGGCCGTGCGCCTTGGCCGCAACGCGGCGAGCCACGTCGAGCGGGTCGTCGGCGAATGTGTAGAACGTGATTTCGGTCACGGTTCTTGATTCAGGGCCGCGCCGCGCGGTTGATCAGCCAGTGCACCAGCAGCGATACCGGGCGACCAGTCGAGCCTTTTTCGCGTCCACCTTTCCAGGCGGTACCGGCGATGTCGAGGTGCGCCCAGTGGTATTTCCTGGCAAATTTCCACAGGAAGCAGGCTGCCGTGATCGAGCCGCCAGGGCGGCCGCCGATGTTGGCCATATCGGCAAGGCTGCTTTTCAGCTGGTCCTGATAGTCGTCCCACAAGGGCATGCGCCAGACGCGGTCCCAGGCGTGGTCGGCAGCGTGCTCGATTTCACGCGCCAGTGGGTCGTGGTTGCTGAAGAGCGCACTGGGATGCGCACCGAGCGCGATGACACAGGCGCCGGTCAGCGTGGCCAGGTCGACCACTGCTTCGGGTTCGAAGCGTTCGGCATAGGTCAGCGCGTCGCACAGGATCAGGCGGCCTTCGGCGTCGGTGTTGAGGATTTCGATGGTCTGGCCGGACATCGAGGTCACGATGTCGCCCGGCTTGTTGGCCTTGGCGTCGGGCATGTTTTCACACGCCGGAATCAGGCCGACGACGTTGAGCTTGAGGCCCAGTTCGCCAATGGCGCGGAATGCGCCAATGACGGCGCCCCCCCCGCTCATGTCGTAGTTCATTTCATCCATTTCGCCGGGCGGCTTTAGAGATATGCCACCGGCGTCGAAGGTGACGGCTTTGCCGACCAGCACGACCGGCTTGGCATTTTTGGCGCCGCCCTCGTGCTTCAGCACGATGAAGCGTGGCGGCTTGTCGCTGCCTTTGCCCACCGACAGGAAGGAGCCCATGCCGAGTTTTTCGCATGCCGCATAGTCGAGGATTTCGCAACCGAAGCCATGCGCCTTGGCGACTTTTTTCGCTTCGCTGGCCAGGTATTCGGGGGTGCAGATATTGGACGGCGTGTTGCCCAGGTCCTTGGCGAGATTGATGCCGTGGGCAATCGCCAGGCCACGCGTCAAGCCGGCGTCACCCGCCTTCAGCTCGCCGCGTCGCGACACCGAGAAGATCACGCGCTTGAGGGGACGACGTACTTCGCTCGGCTTGCTTTTGAGGCGGTCGAAGCGATACAGGGTGTCGTGGGTGCAAAGCGTGGCCTGTTCGATGTTCCACGCGATATCACGCTTTTTGACCGGGATTTCGGACAGGGTGATGGCCGCTTCCATCGAGCCGGTGTCACGCAGGGTTTTGACCGCGCAGACGATGGCATCGCGGTAGGCTTTTTCGTGGAAGTCGCGCTCCTTGCCGAGGCCCACCAGCAGAATGCGTTCGGCCAGCACGTTAGGCACTTTGTGCAGCAGCAGCGTACTGCCGGCTTTGCCGTCCATGTCGCCGCCGCGCAGGATTTCGGACAGGTAGCCATCGCTGGCGCGGTCGATGTCGACAGCCGGGTCCGACAGCTTGCGGTTGTCGAACACGCCAACCACTACACAGGCGCTGCGTTGCTTTTCGGGTGCACCGCTTTTTATGCTAAATTCAAGTTCGATTTCCTTGTTTTCCATGTCTGTGCCCAATTAATTGCAGTTGTCGGTCAAACGGCGTTTTTCACCTGCCCGATTATTGGCGCAGGCGCTGCGGAAAGTCAAAACCCCATTCGTGTCGTGCATCCTCTCCGGAACTTTTCATGCTTTATCGCCGTGCGCTGACGCGTGAACTGGCTCTGACCACAGGCGCCGTGCTGACGGTGCTGATGGCGATTGCCATGGTGATCCTGTTCATCCGCCTGCTGGGAGACGTCGCGCGCGGCGAGCTGGCGAACGAGGCCGTGTTTACCTTCCTCGGGTTTTCGCTGCTGTATTTTCTGCCGGTCTTGATGACGATTGCCCTGTTTGCCGGCGTGCTGCTACCTTTGTCGCGCATGTGGCGCGACAGCGAGATGGTGGTCTGGTCCAGCGCGGGTATTTCGCTCATGCAATGGCTGCGGCCGGTGCTGGCATTTGCGGTGCCGTTTTCACTGGTCATCCTGTTACTGACGCTGGTGCTGAATCCCTGGATGCAAACCAAAAAGGCCGAATATCGCCAGGATTTGCGCAGCCGCAGCGAAAGCTCGCTGATCGCCCCCGGGCTATTTGCCGAGTCGGACGCCGGGCAGCGGGTCTATTACGTCGAGTCGCTCAATCCCCTCACCGGGATCGTTCGCAACGTGTTCATGCAATCGCGCATCGATGGTCAACTGGGTCTGGTCGTGGCGCGCGAGGGCTATCACACCGAGTTGTTCGACGGTTCGCGCTATCTGGTGTTCAAGAACGGGCGGCGTTACGAAGGTGTTCCTGGGCAGCTCGATTACCGCATCGTGCAATTCGAGCGGTACTGGATGCGGCTCGACCCGGTGGACGTCAGTGCGATCGAGCCGGGCGTGCGTCAGGCCAGGCCGGGCACGCTTATTCGTGATGCGTCGCCACCCGCCCGTGCCGAGTTGCTGTGGCGGCTCGGGGTGCCGGTTTCAGCGCTGATCCTCGCGGTCATGGCCATCCCGATCAGTTACGTCAACATGCGCTCGCGTCGCTCGTATGGGCTGGTGATCGCGCTGCTGCTGTATTTCGTTTACAACAATCTGTTGTCGCTGTCGCAAGCCTGGGTGGCGCAGGACAAGCTCAATCCCTGGGTGGGCATGCTGGCGGCGCATCTGCTGATGGGTTCGCGGCAGCATCACCCGCACGGTAAACGGACATGAAGCTGCTTGCCCGTTATTTGACGAGTCAGGTGCTGGCCGCATCATCCCTGGTGCTGCTGGGCTTGCTGCTGCTGTTCATGTTTTTCGACGTGATCGATGAAATCGGCGGCGTGGGGCGCAACAACTACGGCTTGGGGCACGCTGCAGTCGTCGTGCTGCTGAATGTACCCGGCCATCTGTACGAAATCATGCCGGTGGCCGTGCTGATCGGCACCTTGCTGGCCTTGTCGCGGCTGGTCACCAATTCCGAGTTTGCGGTGATGCGCGTTTCGGGTTTGTCTACCTGGCGGGTGGCGGGCTATTTCAGCGTGATCGGGGTGATGCTGTCCCTGCTGGTGCTGGTGCTCGGCGAGTATGTTGCGCCATGGTCGGAGCAGGCAGCGCAACGTTACAAGTTACTGGCAACGCATTCGGTGGTGGCGCAGCAATTCCGCTCGGGCTTGTGGGTGAAGGACGGCTCCCGTTTTATCAACGTGCGCGATGTAATGCCCGACAGCACCCTGCGCGGCATCGAGATTTACGGTTTTGATGCGGAGGGCCGGCTTGGCTGGACACGGGTTGCCGAAACGGCGAGCTGGCGCGGCAACCAGACCTGGGCCTTGCAGAACGTGGTGGAGACGCGCTTTGGTACCGATGGCATTCAGGCCACCCGGCGCGCCAGCCAGGAATGGCAGTCGGTGTTGTCGCCCGACATTCTCAGCGTATTGCTGATCGCACCGGAAAAAATGTCGGCACGCACGCTCTGGCGCTATGTTGCGCACCTCAAGGCAAATGGGCAGAAAGCCACACGCTACGAACTCGCGCTGTGGACAAAGTTCATCAGCCCGTTCGTCATCCCGATCATGATGCTGATCGTGATGCCGTTTGCCATTCAGGGGCCGCGCTCGGGCGGCACCAGTGGCAAGATATTCATGGGGATCCTGGCCGGACTGGGCTTTCATCTGCTGAGCCGGTTGTTCGGTCATCTCGGCTTGTTGAACGATTGGCCGGCGGTCGCGGTAGCGACCGTGCCGCTGCTGATTTTTTTGGCGATCGCCCTGCTCGGTATCCGCTGGGTGGACCGGCGTTAGATGAGCCTGCCGCAACGGCTGGCCGAATGCTTGCATGCGCGTCAATCTGCCGACAAGGTGGCGTGTGTGCATGTCTTGCAGGCAGACTGGCTGGATGGTCGAGTGGACGCCGAGGTTGACGTCATCCGCACGCCTGTCGATTCCCCCGGACAACCTGACCGCCCCAAACTGATACCGCCACAGCAGGTGCCGCGCCGCCGGGCCGACACCCTGATCGGCCGCGTTGCCTTGATTCATGCGCTGGCGCATATCGAATTCAATGCGATCAATCTCGCGCTCGACGCCGCACATCGCTTTGCTGGCATGCCGATCGCCTACTACGCCGACTGGCTGCGTGTCGCCGATGAAGAAGCCATGCATTTCGACTTGCTGAACGCGCATCTGGCCTCGCTCGGCCACACTTATGGCGACTTCCCCGCGCACAACGGCTTGTGGGAAATGGCGCTGAAAACTGCCCACGACCCGCTGGTGCGGATGGCGCTGGTGCCGCGCGTGCTGGAAGCGCGCGGGCTCGATGCCACGCCGCTGATCGTGGCCAAGCTCAAAACCGCGCAGGATCTGCGCATGGTGGAGATCCTGGGCGTGATCGAGCGCGACGAGATCGGCCATGTCGCCATCGGCAGCCACTGGTTCAATTATTTGTGCTGCGCGCGCGGACTGGAGCCGGTGGCGACGTTCCGCCAGTTGCTGGTCGAATACGACGCGCCGCCACTGAAACCGCCATTCAATCTCGACGCGCGCCGCAAGGCGGGTTTCAGCCAGCCCGAACTGGACTGGCTGAGCCAGCTTTAGCTACAACCCCAGTGTCGTCGCCGAGACATGCATCTGGGAACGTTGCCACATGGATTCAAAACTGTGGTGCAGATTTACGGTGCGGCTGGCATCGTCCAGATGAAGCATGCCACGCAGGGCGGTCTTGTCCGCGCGGATGATCGCGCTGTGCTGATCGGCGACGGCAAAAGCCTGCTCGGGGCGTGGCGCGTCCGGGTCGGTCTGACGGATTTCGATGACATGGCTGAAGTCGCGCACCAGTTGCATCAGGCGCGGGCAGTCGCGCGAGAGGTGGCTGATATCGTCGAGCAGGCATTCGATGCGATGCCCGGCCCCTGCCACGCACAGTGCGCGCAAAGCGGCATGGCGCTGCGGCTGGTCGAGCGCAAGCAGGCTCAGGTCATGATCGTACAGGCGCAGTTCGCGATGAGTACGCTCCAGCAGCGCATCGAAGGCTGCATGCAAAGCCGAGGGTGTTTCAAATTGAATCATGGGAAGCGATCTCCAGCCAGCCAGCTTCGTACCAGTCATAGAAACGCTCGCGCAGTGCCACAGGTACGGTGGCGAGGCGAAGTTGGTCGGCAAGCTGACGCAGGGCGGCGGTTTCATCCGCTGCGCTGTCGAAGGCTTCGCCGTTGATGAAAAAGCGTCCGCCGATGAACAGCAGGCGGGATTTGGGGTGGAGCGCAACTCCCGATTTGCTGGCGTGCTTTTTAAAGACCGCGAAGCTGAGGGGCGTCACGGGGGGGTCGAAAAACACGTTCGGCTTGGGCTCGGACAAGTAGCGTCCGGCAAACTCCGCGATGTCGCGTTTATCCCATTGAATGCGGGCAATCATGCGTTCGATCTGGGCCAGCATGGCGCGACTGATTTCGCCGGGATGCGCTTGCAGGCGCAGGTTGGGATCGGCGTAACGGCCTTCGAGGGCAACACTGTCCTGCACATGCATCAGGAAACCCTGCACCAGTTCGTCGGTTGTGGGGGCGCGAAATCCGATCGAATACGTCATGCAGGCATCCTCGGCGATACCGTAGTGCGCTACATGCGGCGGCAGGTAGAGCATGTCGCCGGGGCCGAGCAGCCATTCTTCTTCTGGCTGGAAGTTGCGCAGGATTTTGATCGGCACATCGTCCAGGATGGAGAGGTCGGTTTGTTCGCTGATCTGCCAGCGGCGGTGTCCCTGGCCCTGCAACAGAAACACATCATATGAGTCGAAATGCGGGCCCACGCTGCCGCCAGGCACGGCGTAGCTCACCATCAGATCGTCCAGCCGGGCATGCGGGATGAAGTTGAAGCGCGCCAGCAAGGCATCCGCTGCGGGCAGCACATGGTTGAGCGATTGCACCAGCAGGGTCCAATCGGTTTTGGGCAGGCGCTTGAAATCGGCTTTTTTAAAGGGGCCATGGTCGAACTGCCAGCCGTTGCCGCTGCCCTGAATCAGGCGAGATTCGATCTCGCCACGGGTCGCCAGTTCCTGCATGGCTGCGGGCGACAACAGCCCGTTGAAGCCCGGAACGGCATTGCGGATCAGCAGCGGGCGCTTGTGCCAGTAATCGCGCAGAAAGCGGGCGGGGCTTAAGCCCCCGAGCAGGATTTGGGTCATGGCAGCAATTATAACGATGCCATTGGAAGCACCCTGTTAGAATGCTGCCGGAAAATGTGCGGGCGCCCCGGGTTTTGGGCGCGAGTCACGACTCTGTCAATCCGCAATGCGGAACGCATCAATCTTGAAGGATTTCAAATGGATATTGTAAAAAACACCGTTGTCACGCTCACCTATATCGTCAAGGACGTGGACGGCAACTTGCTGGAAGAAAGCAACGAGCCAGTCAGCTATCTGCATGGCGACTATGACAATATTTTTCCGCTGGTCGAGCGAGCGCTCGATGGAAAAACCACCGGCGAAAAGGTGGAAATGAAGCTGCAGCCAGCCGACGCCTTTGGCGAATTCGACGAAAACCTGGTGCGGATCGAGCCGCGCGAGGGCTTTCCCGATGACATCGAAATCGGCATGCAGTTTGTCGGCTCGCCCGACAACGGCGGCGAGGAAATGCTCTACACCGTGACCGATATCGCAGAAGACAAGGTAGTCGTTGACGGTAATCACCCATTCGCCGGGCAGGCTGTGCATTTTGAATGCGTGGTATCCGACGTGCGTGCGGCAACGTCAGACGAGATTTCGCATCGCCATGCCCATGGCGCGCATGGTCATCACCATCATTGATAGCCATGGGGAGAAATGCGGCCGGACTGCTAAAATGCCCGGCTACCTGTTCTCTGTGACGGTTTGACCCAGGCTATCAATGAAAACGACCTTTCTCGATTTTGAACAGCCAATCGCGGAGCTTGAGTCCAAGATTGAAGAACTGCGCTTTGTGCAGGACGACTCGGCACTGGATATCTCGGAAGAAATCCGCCGCCTGCAAAAAAAGAGCCAGACGCTGACCAAGGATGTCTACGCCAAGCTCAATGCCTGGCAGGTGTCGCAGGTGGCACGGCATCCTCAGCGCCCCTACACCCTGGATTACGTGGCAGGGTTGTTTACCGAGTTTTCCGAATTGCATGGCGACCGTGCCTATGCCGATGACGCAGCGATTGTCGGCGGCATGGCCCGCTTCAATGGCGAACCAGTGATGGTGATCGGCCATCAAAAAGGCCGCGATACCAAGGAAAAAATCCATCGCAATTTCGGCATGCCTCGCCCCGAGGGCTATCGAAAGGCCTTGCGCTTGATGCGGCTGGCGGAAAAATTCGGCATGCCGGTTTTTACCTTCATCGATACGCCGGGCGCCTATCCCGGCATCGGTGCAGAAGAACGCGGCCAGTCCGAAGCCATCGCACGCAATCTGTACGTGATGGCCGAACTGCGTACGCCGGTCATCTGCACCATCGTCGGCGAAGGCGGTTCGGGGGGCGCGCTGGCGATTGGTGTCGGCGACCGCATGCTGATCCTGCAATATTCAACCTATTCGGTAATTTCGCCTGAAGGTTGCGCGTCCATTTTGTGGAAAAGCGCAGACAAGGCGTCGGTTGCCGCCGAAACCCTGGCGATCACGGCTGACCGCTTGAAAGCCAATGGCCTGGTCGATCGCATTGTCGAAGAGCCCGTGGGCGGCGCGCAACGCGACTGGGACGCGCTGTTCCAGTCCGTGCGTCGCGCGCTGACCGATACCCTCGGCGAGTTGCGCAAACAGCCGCTCGACGCGCTGCTCGACGCGCGATACAAACGGTTGCGGGCGTATGGCAGCTTCAAGGAAGCGCCAGCCAAATAGTCCGGTCCAGGCCGCCGTGGCGGCCGGGCTGGCACGCCACATTGCGCCGCGCGCGCGGCTGACGCTGGCCTTGTCGGGCGGAGTGGATTCAGTCGTTCTGCTGCACGCGCTGCTGGCCTTGCGTGCAAACCATTCGTTTCATCTCAATGTCGTTCATGTTCACCACGGTCTGTCGGCGCATGCCGATGCGTGGGCGGATTTCTGTACGGATTTGTGTGCGGCGCATGCGCTGGAGCTCACAGTGCATCGGGTGCGGATTACGCGTGATGATGCAGCCGGCATCGAAGCGGCAGCGCGCCGCGAACGTCAGGCTATTTTTGCGGTGCTCGACACGGATTTCCTGTTGACCGCGCACCACCTTAATGACCAGGCGGAAACCGTGTTGCTGCAGTTGCTGCGCGGCGCCGGTCCGAAAGGGCTGGCTGCGATGGCGGCGATGCGGGCGCAGCGCGGCTGGCGGGCGCGGCATTGGCGGCCCCTGCTGGATGTGACGCGAGAAGAATTGCTCGAGTATGCGCGTGGGTATCAACTGGCGTGGGTGGAAGACGAAAGCAACCAGGATGCGCGCTACCGCCGCAATGCCTTGCGCCAGTCCGTACTGCCCTTGTTGAACACATACTTTCCCGGCGCGGACGCGACGCTGGCACGTGCTGCCGGTCTACAGGCCGAGGCGGCCGAACTACTCGATGACCTGGCGCGGCAGGATGCCGCGACCGCAATTGCGGTCGCGCGGCTGGACTGTGCGTGTCTCGACGCGCTGTCGAGGCCGCGCGCGCGCAACCTGCTGCGCTTCTTCATCGAGCAACACGGCCATCCGCAGCCCAATCAGCGGCAGCTCAACGAGGCCCTGCAGCAGTTGCGCGATGCCCGCCAGGATGCCCGCGTATGCGTCAGTCTGGGGCGCGACGCGCTGTGGCGCTATCGCGGCGGCGCCTACCTGGTACCTGTGGCGCCTGCTTATGCCGCGCCGGTGCGCTGGCAGGGTGAGGCGGCTCTGCAGGTTCCTGCTGCAGGCGTGGCTGTCAGGCTGGCGGCGGTCAATGGCGCTGGCTTGAAGCGGTCCCTGCTGGAGGCGGGTGAGGTGACGCTGGGCGTGCGCCAAGGCGGCGAGCGCCTGCGCTTGCATCCGGGCGGCCCGCACCGGAGCCTGAAAAACCTGTTGCAGGAACACGCCGTCCCGCCCTGGCAACGCGATCATTTGCCGCTGTTGTGGTGCAACGGGCAGTTGCTGTGGGCAGCGCATATCGGGCTGGATGCCGATGCGCGTGCCGCGCCCGGCGAAGCCGGGGTGCAGCCGGGGCTTGTTGCGGGCGATGAATGCACCACAGAGCCGTTTTGTCGACAATAGATGGGGTGGGCAAGGGGGCCTCGTGCTATGCTAGCGGGCTGATTTGCATGGTTTTTTGAACGTTTTATCTAACATTCTGGAGCAACACATGGCTGTCCAACGCACTTTTTCCATTATCAAGCCCGATGCCGTCGCCAAGAACGTGATCGGCAAGATCGTCAGCCGCTTTGAGAGCAATGGCCTCAAGGTGGTGGCGTCGAAGATGAAGCACCTGTCGCGCCAGGAGGCCGAAGGTTTCTACGGCGTGCATCGCGAGCGTCCCTTCTTCAAGGACCTGGTCGACTTCATGATCTCGGGTCCGGTGGTGCTGCAAGTGCTGGAAGGCGAAGACGCGATTGCCAAGAACCGCGAACTGATGGGCGCAACCGACCCGAAGAAGGCCGAACCCGGCACCATTCGCGCCGATTTCGCAGAAAGCATCGATGCCAACGCCGTGCATGGTTCCGATGCACCCGAAACCGCTGCGCAGGAAATCGCCTACTTCTTCCCCGCGAGCGAAGTGTATAGCCGTTGATCGGTTGGGTTGATGCCGCAGAATCTGCTCGATTGCGACCTCGAAGGACTGACCGCCTGGTTCACTGAACTCGGCGAGAAACCCTTTCGCGCCAAACAGGTGTTCCACTGGATGCACCAGGCCGGGGTGGCCGATTTCGCGCAGATGACCGACATTGCCAAAAGCCTGCGTGAGAAATTGCAGTTGCATGCCGTGGTGCAGGCACCCGCGATCAGCTACGCGCATACGTCCAGCGATGGCACGCGCAAGTGGCTGTTCGATGTCGGCGTCGCAAACGGCATCGAGACGGTGTTCATCCCGGAAGAGGACCGCGGTACGCTGTGCGTGTCGTCGCAGGTAGGGTGTGCGCTTGAGTGCACGTTCTGCTCGACCGGGCGGCAGGGTTTCAACCGCAACCTTTCCGTGGCAGAAATCATCGGCCAGTTGTGGGTGGCGAATAACAGCTTGCGCGGCGAGGTAAACCGTACCAGTGGTGAACTTGCTGAACGTCCGGTGACCAACGTCGTGATGATGGGCATGGGCGAGCCGCTGGCGAATTTCGAGAACGTGGTGACGGCGCTCCGCGTCATGCTCGACGATCACGCCTATGGCTTGTCGCGGCGGCGTGTCACGGTGTCAACCTCGGGCATCGTGCCGGCTATGGACCGCCTGGCCGAGCGCTGCCCGGTGGCGCTCGCCGTGTCGCTGCATGCGCCGAATGACGCGCTGCGCGACCAGATCGTACCGATCAACAGGAAATATCCGCTGCGCGAGTTGATGGCGGCTTGCCGGCGCTATCTGGTGCATGCGCCGCGCGACTTCATTACCTTCGAGTACGTGATGCTGGCCGGGGTGAATGATCAGCCCGAACACGCGCGCCAGTTGATCGAACTGACGCGCGATGTGCCATGCAAGTTCAATCTCATTCCGTTCAATCCGTTTCCGGATTCGGGTTACGAAAAGCCTCGGCATGACACGCTGCGCATATTTCGTGAAATATTGCAGGACGCGAGCTATATCGTCACCACGCGCAAGACGCGCGGTGACGATATAGACGCGGCATGTGGCCAGTTGGCAGGCAAGGTAGCCGACAAGAGCGGGCGCGTGATGAAGCGGTTGAAGCAGGAGGCCGCGTGAATACATGGGTGCTGCTGGGAGCAGCGCTGCTAGCAGGGTGTGCCACAAGCAAGCAGGCTGTTGAGCCAAAAAACAGCGGATTTTCCAGTATGGGGGGAGCCAGCGCGGCCACTCAGCGCGCGAGCACTTACACCGAGCTGGCGGCGGCCTATTACGAGCGTGCGCAATACAAAACTGCGCTTGATGAGCTGCGCAAGGCAATTACGGCCGATAGCCAATATGGCCCGGCCTACAGCGTTTATGGTCTGGTTTATATGGATCTGGCGGAAGATAAAATGGCCAGCGAGAACTTTCGCCGCGCCATTGAGCTGAACCCGAATGACTCCAATGCACGCACCCGTTTCGGCTGGTTTCTCTGCACCCGCGGCCAATATGACGCGGGGCTTGCGCAACTCACCGAGGCGTTGAGCAACCCCTTGTACGCACAGCCTGAGATGGCGATGACCTATGCGGGTTTGTGCGCCGAAAAAAAGGGCGACTTGTCGCTGGCTGAAAGCAACCTGACAAAAGCGCTCAAGCTGCAACCCGACAACCCCACTACCTATCTCAAACTTGCCAACCTGAATTTTCGTCAGGGGCGGTTGATGGATGCGCGACGATTGCTGGATCGGCATGATGAACTGGCGCCGCAGTCGGCCGAAAGCCTGTGGTTGGGTGTGCGCCTTGAGCGAAAGCTTGGTGACCGTGCGCAGGAGGCGGCTTATGGTCTGCAGTTACGCAAGCGTTTCCCCAATTCAAACGAGGCGCGGCTGTTGTTTGCAGGAAAATACGAATGAGCGAGTTGAACCATGCTACGGTCGGGCAAGTTTTGCACGCTGCGCGAGAGGCGCAAGGTCTCACACTGGAAAATGCTGCGGTTCGCCTGCGCTTGATGCAGCGTCAGATCGAGGCAATGGAAACGGACGATTTTTCGAGCCTTGGACAGCCGGTTTTTGCGCGTGGTTTCGTTCGGAACTATGCGCGCCTGTTGGGACTTGCGCCGGAGCCTTTGCTGGCGCGCATGGATGGTGCACCGTCAGAAGCCGCGACGGTCAGTCCGCTCCCGCCGCCTTTGCCGGATTCATGGCTTACCTCGCCCTGGCTGCTTTTGCTGTTGACCGGTGGATTGCTGGCTGTCACCATGCCGGTCGCACTTTATTGGTGGCTCAATAGCGAGAGTGCAGAAGTGCGACCGCGTCCGATATCTGCTTCGCAGCCCGCATCCAGACAGGTCCTGAAGCCCTCTCCCGCACCGGCGAAGATATCGCCGGTAGCCGAGTCACCCGTAGCCGAATCACCCGTGTCGCCTGCCCTTTCTGCTACGACTGTTAGCCCCGTCGTTCCATCCGATGCGATTGAAGCCCCTGTTGTGCCAGCAGCTAACGGCAGGCTGCATCTCGAGCTGGGTGCCGATTCGTGGACCGAAGTCAAGGACTCCAGCGGCAAGATGCTGGCGCGCAAACTTGTGTCTGCGGGGAGCAGCCTGGATGTTCAGGGCATGCCGCCGTTCGATTTGGTGATCGGCAACGCGCCGCAGGCATTGCTTACCTATAACGGCCGTCCCATCGACCTGAAGCCTTTTGTCGATGGCACGGTTGCCCGATTTACCCTTGAAGAGTAGCCACTCTGGAAGTCATGATGTCTCAGATTGCGCGTCGTCATTCCCGTCAGGTACGGGTCGGAAACATTTTGGTCGGTGGCGATGCACCTGTGGTGGTGCAGTCGATGACCAATACCGATACCGTCGACATTACGGCTACCGTGAATCAAGTGCAGGCACTTGCCGAGGCGGGCTCGGAACTGGTGCGGATCACCGTCAACACGCTGGAAGCCGCCGCCGCAGTGCCGCGCATCCGCGATCGTCTTGATGCGCTGGGTTGCCGGGTGCCCTTGATCGGCGACTTCCATTTCAATGGCCACAAGCTGCTGACCCAAGTGCCCGAGTGCGCCGAGGCCCTGGCCAAGCTGCGCATCAATCCCGGCAATCTCGGGCGCGGCAACAAGCGGGACGAGCAGTTTGCAACCCTGATCGAGGTGGCCTGCCGTTACAACAAGCCCGTGCGCATCGGCGTGAACTGGGGCAGCCTTGATCAGGCGCTGGCCGTGCGCATGATGGATGACAATGCACGCTTGCCGCAGCCGGAAGACGCCGAGGTGGTAATGCGCCGCGCGATGATCGCCTCGGCACTGGAATCGGCGAAAAAGGCGGAAGAACTCGGCCTTGGCGGCGACAAGATCATCCTTTCCTGCAAGATGAGCCGGGTGCAGGATCTGATTGCGGTGTATCAGGACCTGGCTTCCGCGTGCGATTACCCGCTGCATCTCGGTCTGACCGAGGCGGGGATGGGAAGCAAGGGCATCGTGGCATCGACAGCGGCCTTGTCGGTGCTGCTGCAGCAAGGCATCGGCGATACCATTCGGATTTCTCTCACGCCCGAGCCGGGCGGCGATCGCACCAAGGAGGTACAGGTCGGTCAGGAGATCCTTCAGGCACTGGGCCTGCGTGCGTTTACGCCGCAGGTCACGGCGTGCCCCGGCTGTGGCCGTACCACCTCGACCGTATTCCAGGAGTTGGCACAGAACATCGAGACGTATTTGCGCAACCAGATGCCGGTGTGGCGTGGCCAGTACGATGGCGTCGAGTCGATGCAGGTGGCGGTGATGGGCTGCGTGGTCAATGGCCCGGGTGAGTCCAAGCACGCCAATATCGGCATTTCGCTGCCGGGCACCGGCGAAGTGCCCGTTGCGCCGGTGTATGTCGATGGCGAAAAAACCATCACGCTGAAAGGCGACAGGATCGCGCAGGAGTTCCAGGCGATTGTCGAAGATTACGTACGCAGCCACTACCGCGCTGCGTGACCCTTTTTTTGTTGGTTAATTTATGAGCAATCCCATTCAATCCGTGCGGGGCATGAACGACTGCCTGCCCGAGACGACCGATGCCTGGCAGGCGTTTGAGGCGATCGTGCGCGACTGGCTGCGCCGCTATGGCTACCGCGAAATGCGGACACCGATTCTCGAGCATACGGGGCTGTTCAAGCGCGCCATCGGCGAGGTCACCGACATCGTCGAAAAGGAGATGTATACCTTCGTCGACGAG
>NCHD01000053.1 GCA_002257045.1 Hydrogenophilales bacterium 16-61-112
CTGACAGCAGCGTCTACAAGACCTTGCTGGAATCGACCCAAGCAATTCCCTGGAAAATCGACTGGGCCAGCATGCGCTTCGCCTACATTGGGCCGCAGATCGAAAGCCTGCTCGGCTGGTCACCCGCCAGTTGGGTCAGTGCCGAGGACTGGGCCAGCCGCATGCATCCGGAGGACCGTGCATGGGTCGTGGATTTTTGCGTGGCGCAGTCCAGAGCCGGCGTTGACCACGAGGCTGACTATCGCGCGCTCACCAAGGATGGAAGCTATATCTGGATCCGCGATGTGGTGCACGTAATACGCAACAGTGCGGGCGAGGTGGATGCGCTGGTCGGCTTCATGTTCGACATCAACGAGCGAAAAAAAACCGAGCAGAAACTGCTCGACCTGCAAAAGGAACTCGAGGCCCTGTCGTTCAAAGACGGCCTGACCGGCGTCGCCAACCGGCGCATGTTCGATTCCATCCTGGAAATAGAATGGACCCAGGCAAGGCGCAACAACCAGCCGCTGTCACTAATCATGCTGGACATCGATTATTTCAAGCAATACAACGACCACTACGGTCATATGCAGGGTGATCACTGCCTGAAACGGATGGGGCAGATTCTGACGTCGGCAGCCACGCGCTCACGCGATTTTGTCGCCCGCTTTGGCGGCGAAGAATTCGTTCTGGTGCTGCCCGAAACGGATGAAGCGTCGGCCGTAAAGGTCGCCGAGCGCTGCCGAAACGTGTTGTTCAAGGAACAGATTCCGCACGCGAACTCCCCGACGAACCAGATCCTGTCGGTCAGTATCGGCGTGGGCACGATTGTCCCTACCCACGGCGATGAACCCATCGCGTTTATCGACAAGGTGGACAAGCGGCTCTATCTGGCAAAGCAGAATGGCCGCAACTGCATCGTCAAGGCAGGCTGAACAAAAGCCTGCGCCCACTCAGGCGCCCGCGTGCCTGCCCGCCTGGCGGGCGCCGGTAATGTCGCGAATCACGCCCTGCACCGCGTCCTCGATCATGTCGAGGTTTTCTTCAAAGCCCTGCGGTCCGCCGTAATAGGGGTCGACCACGTCCAGATTGGGATACTTGCGGCTGAACGCCAGCAAGCGCTGAATTTTTCCGTGATGGCGCGCCGGCGCGCGTTCGAGAAGGCGACTGTGGTTGTCGCCATCCATCACCAGGATGTAATCGAAATTCTCGAAATCGGCATCCGCCACATGGCGTCCGCGCAAGCGGCTGATATCGGCACCACGCTGGCGCGCCGCCTGCTGCGCGCGCGGATCGGGTGCATCCCCAACGTGGTAGGCGTGGGTGCCGGCGGAATCCGCTTCCACCTGTTGTTCCAGCCCCGCTTCGCGAATGGCCTTGCGAAAGATGCCTTCCGCCATGGGCGAACGGCAGATATTGCCCATGCAAACGAATAAAACTTTGGTCATGTATCGTGTTCTTCCACTCCAAATAGCACCTGCTTGAGGTCTCTCAACTGGTCACGAAGTTCCGCAGCCTTCTCGAATTCGAGATTCTTGGCTGCGTCTGCCATGTCTTTTTCCAGTTTCTTGATTTTCTTCGTCAGCGATTTTTCGTCCAGCACCTTGTATTCGGCCACGATCTGCGCGGCCTTGAGTTCCTGACGCGAAGCATCGGCGTCGTACACGCCGTCGATGATGTCCTTGATGCGCTTGACCACCCCGCGCGGCGTGATGCCATGTTCGGTGTTGTACGCGATCTGCTTGATGCGACGGCGACTGGTTTCATCCATCGCGCGGCGCATCGATTCGGTGATCTTGTCGGCGTACAGGATCGCACTGCCATGCAAATGGCGCGCGGCGCGGCCAATGGTCTGGATCAGCGAACGCTCGGAACGCAGGAAGCCTTCCTTGTCGGCATCGAGAATCGCCACCAGCGACACCTCGGGAATATCGAGGCCTTCGCGCAGCAGGTTGATGCCGACCAGCACATCGAACACACCGAGTCGCAAGTCACGCAGGATTTCAACCCGCTCGACGGTGTCGATGTCCGAATGCAGGTAGCGCACCTTGAGCCCATGCTCGGTCAGATAATCGGTGAGGTCTTCCGACATGCGCTTGGTCAGCGTGGTGACCAGTACGCGCTCGCCCACGGCAATGCGTTTGCGGGCTTCGCTCATCAGGTCGTCGACCTGGGTGCCGACCGGCCGCACCTCGACCAGCGGATCGACCAGCCCGGTCGGTCGTACCAGTTGCTCGACCACCTGGCCGGCATGCTCGGCTTCGTATTTGGCCGGCGTCGCCGACACAAACACAGTCTGCCGCATCATGCCCTCGAATTCCTCGAACTTGAGCGGCCGGTTGTCGAGCGCGGACGGCAGGCGAAACCCGTAATCGACCAGGTTCTCCTTGCGTGAGCGGTCGCCCTTGAACATGCCGCCGACCTGGGTCACGGTGACGTGCGACTCGTCGATGAACATCAGCGCATCTTTCGCCAGATAGTCAATCAACGTCGGAGGCGGATCGCCTGCATTGCGCCCTGATAAATGGCGCGAGTAATTTTCGACGCCCTTGCAGAAGCCCAACTCGGCCATCATTTCCAGATCAAAGCGGGTGCGCTGCTCCAGCCGTTGCGCCTCGACCAGTTTGCCGTTGGCGTAGTACCACTCCAGCCGTTCGCGCAGTTCGACCTTGATCTGCTCGATCGCGCGCAGCGTGGTTTCGCGCGGGGTGACGTAGTGACTCGACGGAAAAACGGTGAAACGCGCCACCTTCGCCAGGATCTGCCCGGTCAACGGATCGAACTGATGCAGGCTTTCAACTACATCATCGAACAGCTCGACGCGGATCGCGGTCTCGGCGTGCTCCGCCGGGAAGATGTCGATGACATCGCCGCGCACGCGAAAATGGCCGCGCGAGAAATCGACATCGTTGCGCTCGTACTGCATCTGCGTCAGCCGGGTGATGACGTCGCGCTGGCTCATTTTCTCGTTCACGCGCAGCAGCAGGATCATGCTGTGGTAATCCGAGGGATCGCCGATACCGTAAATCGCCGATACCGTCGCAACGATCACGGTGTCGCGCCGCTCCAGCAGCGACTTGGTCGCCGAGAGCCGCATCTGCTCGATGTGTTCGTTGATGCTGGAGTCTTTTTCGATAAACAGGTCGCGCGCCGGCACGTAGGCTTCGGGCTGGTAGTAGTCGTAATACGAAACGAAATACTCGACCGCGTTTTCCGGAAAGAACTCGCGCATTTCCGAATACAGCTGTGCCGCCAGCGTCTTGTTCGGCGCCATCACCAGCGCCGGCCGTCCCAGCCGGGCGATCACGTTGGCCATGGTGAAGGTTTTGCCCGAACCGGTCACCCCAAGCAAAGTCTGGAAAGCCAGTCCGTCCTCGATGCCTTCGACCAGTTTTTCGATCGCGTTCGGCTGGTCGCCGGCCGGTGGGAATGGCTGGAACAGGCGGAACGGGCTATTGGGGAAGGTAACGAACACAGGTAAAATCGCGCGGCAAAAACCAACCGATAGTAGCACTCCGTCAAGACGGATGCATGAAGGAACCATAGTGGAACTCTCCCGCCGCGTACAGGCCATCAAGCCCTCAACCGGCCGCGACATCATCGGCCTCGGCGCCGGCGAGCCCGATTTCGATACGCCGCAGCACATCAAGGATGCGGCGATTGCAGCGATCAATTCCGGCTTTACCAAATATACCGCGGTCGACGGTACCCCGAGCCTGAAGGCGGCGATCATCGCCAAGTTCAAGCGCGACAATGGACTCGACTACACCCCCAAGCAGATTCTGGTGTCGTGCGGCGGTAAGCAGAGTTTTTTCAACCTGGTGCAGGCCGTCATCAACGCGGGCGACGAAGTCATCATCCCGGCGCCTTACTGGGTGTCGTATCCCGACATCGTCATCCTCGCCGACGGCAAGCCGGTGATTATTGAGGCGGGCATCGAGCAGGGCTTCAAGATCACCTCGGCACAGCTGGAAGCGGCGATCACCCCAAAGACCAAACTGGTTGTGATCAACAGCCCGTCCAACCCTACCGGCGCGGTCTACACCGGCGCCGAGCTCGCCGCGCTGGGCGCGGTGCTGCGCAGGCATCCGCAGGTGCTGATCGCCACCGACGACATGTACGAGCACATCCGGCTCGACGGCGCCCCCTTCGTCAACATTCTCAATGTGTGCCCAGACCTGCACGACCGCACCCTGGTGCTGAACGGCGTGTCGAAAGCCTACTCGATGACTGGCTGGCGTATTGGCTACGCGGCAGGTCCCGAAGCCATCCTGCGCGCGATGACCAACGTGCAGTCGCAGTCCACGTCCAACCCCACCTCCATCTCGCAGGTGGCGGCCGAAGCCGCGTTGAACGGCGATCAGGGCTGCATCACGCCGATGCTCGATGCCTTCAAGACACGCCACCGTTATATCGTCGATGCGCTGAACGCCCTTCCGGGCTTTAAATGCGTGGACAGCGGCGGCGCGTTTTACGCCTTTCCCGACGTTCGCGATGCCATCATGAACCTGCTGGCGCGCGACATCATCGACGCGCCAACCGACATCGCCTTCTCGGAATACCTGCTGGAATCGGCCGACGTTGCCGTGGTGCCCGGCTCGGCCTTTGGCGCCGAAGGGTATATCCGGCTGTCGTTTGCCACCTCGCTGGCCAATCTGGAAAAGGCGATCAGCCGCATTGCCGCCGCACTGGCCTAGTGCTCCAACCCGGGCAGGCTCGGACCATGCGCTTTCCCGTCCTGGATTTTCTGCGCGGACGCGTGAGTTGGCGGCTTCAACTGGCGTACACCACCGCCCGCCTGTTCGGCCAGAACGGCTTACAAAACCACGCCGCAGCAGCGGCTTTTTATTTCCTGTTATCCGCCACACCACTCTTGCTGTTGCTGAGTTACGCGCTGCAACTGCTGGGCCACCTGGCCGAAAACTCGGTGCCCGCCACCATCCTGATGGCCGCGCTTTACGACCAGATGCGGCTGGATGCGCTGACCGAGCTCGGTTTCATTCCGCGTCAGGCGCAGCTGACGGTAGGTGGCATCGGTCTGCTCACCCTGGTGCTGTCGTCGCGTGGGCTGGTCAACGCGGTACAGGGCGCATTCAGCGTCATCTTTCCCTACCCGAAAAAGCGCAACCTGGTGCTGTCCTGGGTACTGCCCCTGATCATTTTGCCGCTGCTGTTCCTGCTGATGGGTCTGGCCGTGCTGGCGCAAATGACCCTGAGCTTTCTGGCGCAGCACAATTTCATCGGCGACGGCAATGCGCAGCTATTGCAGATGCTCAACTCCCTGTTCGGCTTCGGCATGGTGTGGTCGCTGCTGTTTGCAGCTTACTGGCGCCTGCCCCGCCAGCATCCCTCTGCGCGAGTCGCGGCCCTGTTCGCGCTTGCCGCGACCCTCAGTCTGGGTCTGTTGTTCTCGCTATTCGGCACGTTTTACAAGCTTGAAAACGTGCGCAGTCTGTACGGCGCTCCCGGCAGCATCGTGTTCGTGTTGACCGGTGCCTTTCTGACCTTCCTGCTGTTTTATCTTTGGGCACAGGCGCAATACGCCTATGGCAAGGCGGATATCACCGCGCTGGAAAAACTCTTTCTGGGCCCCAACACTGGCGCAGGCAAGCTCGAGGCTTTCGTTTTCGGCAATCCCCGCCGGCTGCTGGAAAAATACGGCGAAGTTCATCCGGCAGGCTACATCCTGATCGAAGAAGGCAGCATGAGCCGCACGTCCTATTATCTCCACGCGGGAAGCGCCCATGTCTACAAGCGGACCGACCAAGGCCAACGCCAAATCGGCACACTCAACGCAGGCCAGCTATTCGGTGAAATGGCCTACCTGCTGAACGAAAAGCGCACCGCCACGATCATTGCCCAAACCGAAATCACGGTCATGGCCTTGCCGCCGAACGTGCTGGAGGAGCTAATGACCCATTCCGCGCCCTTGTCGCGCCGCATCATCGACACGCTCTGCAAGCGCCTGCAGCAAATGATTCTGGTCAGTTCTGCCTGATCCGTACGCTTGGGGGCGAGGCCCTGGCAGCCAATCTCGGTTAAAGTAGCGTGCTTTGTTTCTGCCCGGGGAAGAACCCATGGCCAAATCCCGCGCCGCCAACCCTCCCAAAGATTACGAATCCGCACTGGCCGAGATCGAAGCCATTGTGGCTGAAATGGAATCAGGCCAGCTCCCGCTGGACGCTTCCCTCGCTGCCTACAAGCGCGGTGCAGAACTGCTGAACTACTGCCGCCTGCTGCTCGCCGACGCCGAGCAGCAGGTCAAGGTCATGGAAAACGGCACACTGCAGAATTTCAGGACCGACTCATCCGCTCAAAACGACCCCACCGATGACTGATTTTCCTGCCTGGACTCTGGCCTGTCAGACACGCATCGAAAGCGTACTGGCCGCCCACCTTCCCCCATCCCACATCGCGCCTGCGCGCCTGCACGAAGCAATGCGTTACGCCGTACTCGACGGTGGCAAGCGGGTGCGCCCGTTGCTGGCCTTTGCTGCGGGCGAATTCACCGGTGCGAATGTTGAGCAGGTGCAACACGCGGCTGCGGCGGCCGAACTGATCCACGCCTATTCGCTGGTGCACGACGACATGCCGGCCATGGACAACGATACCCTGCGGCGCGGCAAGCCCACCGTACACGTGGAATTCGACGAAGCCACCGCGCTACTGGTCGGTGACGCGCTGCAAAGCCTGGCGTTCGACATTCTCGCCACCCAGCCGCTTGCCACCGATGCGAGTACTCAGTTAAGGATGGTGGGTCTGCTTGCGCAGGCAGCCGGCTCGCGCGGTATGGCGGGCGGCCAGGCGATCGATCTGGCCAGCGTCGGCAAGCCGCTCGACCTGACCGAACTTGAATTCATGCACATCCACAAAACCGGTGCACTGATCCGCGCCTCGGTACTGCTGGGCGCGCAGTGCGGCACACTATCCGAAGCCACCGCCGCCTCGCTCGATCATTACGCCAAGTGCATCGGCCTGGCTTTCCAGGTGGTCGACGACGTGCTCGACGCCGAAGCATCCAGCGCCACGCTCGGCAAAACCGCAGGCAAGGATGCGGCCAATAACAAGCCTACGTATGTCAGCCTGCTTGGCGTAGCGCGCGCGCGCGAACTGGCGCAGGAACTGCGCGCCGACGCGCACGCTACACTGGCGAATGCAGGCGCTGCAGCCGACCGGTTGCGCCAGCTGGCTGACTTTGTCGTGGAGCGCGCCTTTTAAATGGCCACGCCCTTGCTCGACAAACTGTACTCACCGGCCGATCTGCGCGCCCTGCCGCCTGCCGACTTGCCCAGACTCGCTGTCGAATTGCGCGAATTTCTGGTCGAATCCGTCGCGCAAACCGGCGGTCACCTGGCCTCCAACCTGGGTTCGGTGGAACTGACCCTGGCGCTGAACGTTGTGTTTGACACCCCGAACGACCGCATCGTGTGGGATGTCGGCCACCAGAGCTACACCCACAAAATTCTCAGTGGCCGTCGCGCCGCCATGGCCGGGCTGCGGCAGGCGGGCGGCATCGCCGGCTTCCCGCGCCGCGCCGAAAGCGAATACGACGCGTTCGGCGTCGGCCATTCCAGCACCTCGATTTCGGCTGCGCTCGGCATGGCCGAAGCCTTCCGCCAGACCGGCTCCAGCCAGCGCGCGGTCGCCGTCATCGGCGACGGCGCCATGACCGCGGGCATGGCATTCGAAGCGCTGAACAACGCGGGCGCCACCGACCTGCCCCTGCTGGTGGTACTGAACGACAACGACATGTCGATCTCGCCCAACGTCGGCGCGCTCAACAACTATCTGGCACGGCTGATGTCCGGCAAGTTCTACGCCGCCGCCCGCCGCGCCGGCGAAAAAGTGCTGTCGGTGGCGCCGCCGATCCGCGAACTCGCCAAGCGCGCCGAAGAGCACATGAAGGGCATGGTCACGCCCGGCACGCTGTTCGAGGAATTCGGCTTCAACTACATCGGCCCGGTCGACGGCCACGACCTCGACGTGTTGCTGGATACGTTATCCAATATCAAGCAGCTCAGCGGCCCGCAGTTTCTGCATGTCGTCACCCGCAAGGGCAAGGGCTACGCTCCGGCCGAAGCCAATCCCTGCCTGTATCACGGCGTCTCGCGCTTCGATCCTGCAGCAGGCATTACGGAAAAAACCAGCGGCAGGCCAACTTACACCCAGGTCTTCGGAGATTGGCTGTGCGACATGGCGACGGCCGACTCACGGCTGGTCGGCATCACTCCGGCGATGCGAGAAGGCTCGGGACTGGTGCGTTTTTCGCAGGACTTTCCCAAGCGCTATTTCGACGTCGGTATCGCCGAGCAGCATGCATTGACGTTTGCCGCGGGCCTCTCCTGCGAAGGCATCAAGCCCGTGGTCGCGATTTATTCGACTTTCCTGCAGCGCGCGTACGACCAGCTGATCCACGACATCGCCCTGCAGAATTTGCCGGTGATGCTGGCGATCGACCGTGCGGGCCTGGTCGGCGCGGACGGCCCCACCCATGCGGGCAGCTTCGACCTGAGTTACCTGCGCTGCATCCCCAACATGCTGATTGCCGCGCCATCGGACGAAAACGAATGCCGCCGCCTGCTGACTACCGCGTTTTTATTCAACGGCCCATCGGCCGTGCGCTATCCGCGCGGTAGCGGCAAAGGCGCCGTGATCGAGCCCGGTCTCGAACCGCTTGAAATCGGCAAGGGCGTCCTGCGCCGCAGCGGTCGCGACGTTGCACTGATCGCATTCGGCAGCCTGGTCGCGCCCGCGCTGGCAGCCGCCGAAAAGCTCGACGCCAGCGTCGCCGACATGCGCTTTGTGAAACCGCTGGACCTGGAATTGCTGCGCGAGCTGGCGCACACCCACCGGCTGCTGGTGACGCTGGAAGAAAACGCAGTGGCCGGGGGTGCTGGCGCCGGCGTGGCGGAAGCGCTATCCGCACTCGGCATTCAGGTGCCCGTGCTGCATCTCGGCTTGCCCGACCGCTTCATCGAACACGGTGACGTTGCCACCATGCTGACTGAATGCGGGCTCGACTCGACCGGCATCGAACGCGCTGTCCGCCAGCGGATAACCCTATTACCCTAGTAGTTTACTCAACTATTACGGCAGTTTATACTCAGTCTAAACCGACCCCAAGGAGCCTGCCATGAACCAAGTTTGCGATACTGCCGTCTGCATGCCTGACGTACAAAGCTCGGTCGACACCCGGCAAATCGCCATCGACAAGGTCGGCATCAAAAGCATCCGCCACCCGGTTCGGGTCGCGGACAAGACAGGCGGCGTTCAGCACACCATCGCCAACTTCAACATGTATGTGTACCTGCCGCACAACTTCAAGGGTACCCACATGTCGCGCTTCATCGAGATTCTCAACACGCGCGAGCGCGAAATTTCAGTCGAGAATTTCGAAGGCATGCTGCGCCAGATGGTCGAACGGCTGGAAGCCGAATCGGGTTACATCGAAATGAGCTTCCCCTACTTCGTCAACAAGGCCGCGCCGATTTCCGGCGTACAAAGCCTGCTGGATTACGAAGTCACCTTTATTGGTTCCATCGAAAACGGCAAATTCACCCACACCACCAAGGTCTTGGTGCCGGTGACCAGCCTGTGCCCCTGCTCCAAGAAAATCTCCGAATACGGCGCGCACAATCAGCGTTCGCATGTCACGGTGACCGCAACAACCAACGGTTTTCTGTGGATTGAAGACCTGGTGCGCAAGGTGGAAGACCAGGCCTCGTGCGAACTGTTCGGCCTGCTGAAGCGTCCGGACGAAAAATGGGTAACCGAACGCGCCTACGACAATCCCAAGTTCGTCGAAGACATCGTGCGCGACGTGGCTGCGGCTATGAACGCCGAGCCGTTGATCGATGCTTACATCGTGGAAGCAGAAAATTTCGAGTCGATCCACAATCACAGCGCCTATGCGCTGATCCAGCGCGACAAGACCCGGCAGTAATTGCAGCGCTTTAAAATGACAAGGGCCTGCAATTGCAGGCCTTGTTTTTTTGGTGCGCAGGGGATCAATAACGCTGTGTCAGCGTCATGGTCTGTCCGTCGCGCTTCATTTCCATCCGGTTGAGAAAACTCATTCCCAGCAGCGGCACACTCAGCCCCGACTCCACCACCATGCCGTCCACCTGATTGAGCACGATCCCACCCACCTTGACCGTGTTGAATGTGACATGCCAAGCTGGCACGACGCCCCCTGCCGTGTTCACTCCCGAGGCTTGCCCGGCCCGATAATCGAGACCCATGCGGCGAGCCTCGGATGCATTGATGGCGATCGTGGTCGCTCCCGTGTCGACCAAAAAAGTAACGGGAAAACCATTCAGCGACCCCATCGCTGCAAAATGACCCCGCGCATCAGCGGTCAGTGAAACCGACTGGCGCGTACCCGCCGGAGTGCCGCCCGCAAACGATTGCCCCATGCCGAGGGTGCGGCGCTTGCCATCGACCTCGATGCTGACGCTGGTGGAATCGGCGGCAATCAGCTTCACGCCCTGGACGGTCTGACCGGCGCTCAGCGTGCGTGGCTTGCCGCCGTCGATGCTCACGATGGCCTTGTCCTTGAACAAGCCCATGACCGAAACGCTGGCTGCCCATGCCGCTGAACTGGCGACACAAACTCCGGCTAATATAGCTACGAATAATTTTTGCTTGAGCGCCATCATGAATCCTGTTCTGGTTTTTCGTCATTCCCCGACCGAAGGGCCGGGCTATTTCACCACGTTTCTGGATCGCCACGGCATCCCCTGGCAGCTGGTCCGCATCGACGCAGGCGATGAAGTGCCCGAAACCCTTAACGGCATCTCCGGACTGTGCTTGATGGGTGGGCATATGAGCGTGAACGACGACCTGCCCTGGATCCCGCCGGTGCTGAATCTGATCCGACTGGCAGTTGCGACCGACGTGCCGGTGATTGGCCATTGCCTGGGCGGGCAGCTGATGTCGAAAGCGCTCGGCGGTTCCGTCAGCCAGAACCCGAACAAGGAAATCGGCTGGGGCGATGTCCGCATCACGGATCGCGAAGCGGCGCGCCCCTGGCTGGGTGACACCCTGCAATCGATGCCCGCCTTTCATTGGCACGGCGAGACCTTCAGCGTACCGCCCGGCTCCACCCGGATACTCGAAAGCGCTTGGTGCGCCAACCAGGCCTTCGTTCTGAACGATCGCCATATCGGAATGCAATGCCACGTCGAAATGACGCCCGAACTCATCGCCAGCTGGTGCGAAAACGGGTCAGCCGAAATCGCCGTCAGCGGGAGTCCGGGCGTGCAGTCGCCCGATTTGATCCAGACAGACGTCGTAGCGCGTGCCGCCCAACTGCACCAACTGGCCGACAAAATTTATTCCCGCTGGATTCAAGGGCTTAGCCGATAAGCCCCCTGGCCCTGCTGGACAGTCGCTTGATGCGGCGTAGGATAAGCGTCGGGTTAAACCCTGCCTTACCCGCATCATCTGAAATAACGGAGGATTTATGGAAAACATCGACTACACCCATTTCGATTTCGGTGAACGCCTGAATGGTTTCATTCACGAAGTCATGAATTACGGCGGTGCACCCCGCGCCGAGAGCGACCTCACCGAAGGCCAAAAGGTCTTTACGCGGGCAGTCAAGCGCGAGATGGTGAAATACGCCGATCCCAACCGCCACGGCTATCCGCACAACCTGCTGGAACAAATGGAATCCTTCACCCGAACGATCGGGGACTTGCACAACTCCTATTTCGACTCCGGCATGCGCAAGGTCAGCGACTGCCTCTACAACCGCTGGAAAATGTTGTACGACGAAACCAAAAAACTCGCCGCAGCGGGCGGCGACACCAAGCCTGCCTGGATCGACGTCATCAAGACGGAACAGACCGACATGCCGGCCTTCTTCGACGCATAAGATATTGTTTTTAAATAAAAAAGCCCGGTCCGTCCGGGCTTTTTTGTTGACTGCAATCGATATCAGCCTCACTTATCCTTTTATAAAAATAAAGCATTATTCACGCGCCAACCTCGGTGCTATTCTGCCCGGACTCAAATACCCATATAAAGTCTGAGGAGACAGCATGTCCAAACTGGTACGCCCCCACGGCGGCGGAGAACTCAAACCCCTGTTACTGACAGGAGGCGCCCTCGCCGCCGAGAAATCGCGTGCTGCCTCGCTGCCCAAAGTCAAAATGAGCTCGCGCGAAACCGGCGATCTCATCATGCTGGGTATTGGCGGATTCACGCCGCTCGACGGCTTCATGACTCATGGCGACTGGGAAGGCGTGTGCGACGGCTACAAGATGGCCAACGGTCTGTTCTGGCCGATTCCCGTCACCTTGTCGACCGATGACGAAACCGTGAAGGCGGGCGACGAAATTGCCCTGGTCGACACCGAAACCGGCGACATCATGGGCACCATGAAAGTGACCGAGAGATACAGCATCGACAAGGCCCATGAGTGCATGCAGGTCTATAAGACCACCGACCTCGAGCATCCCGGCGTCAAGATGGTGATGGCCCAGGGCAAGTACAACCTGGCTGGACCGGTCAAGGTACTGTCTACCGGCAGCTTCAAGGAAGAGTACGGCGACCAGTTCATGACCCCGACCGAGACCCGTGCCAAATTCGAAGCGCTGGGCTGGTCCAAGATTGCTGCATTCCAGACTCGCAACCCGATGCATCGCTCGCACGAGTACCTGGCCAAGATCGCCATCGAGACGATGGACGGCGTGCTTGTTCACTCATTGCTCGGCGCACTCAAACCCGGCGACATCCCTGCCGAAGTCCGTTCCGAAGCCATTAGTGTGCTGGTCGAGAACTACTTCGCCCCCAACACCGTGATTCAGGCCGGCTACCCGCTCGACATGCGCTACGCCGGTCCGCGCGAAGCGCTGCTGCATGCCCTGTTCCGCCAGAACTACGGCTGCTCGCACCTGATTGTCGGCCGGGACCACGCTGGCGTGGGCGACTATTATGGTCCGTTCGACGCGCAGAAGATTTTCGACGAGATACCCAAGGACGCGCTCGAAACCAAGAACATGAACATCGACTGGACCTTCTGGTGCAACAAGTGTGGCGGCATGGCTTCGCAGCGCACCTGCCCACACACCAAGGACGACCGTATCCTGTTGTCCGGCACCAAGGTGCGCTCGATGCTGTCCGAAGGCCAGGATCTGCCGGTCGAGTTCAGCCGCCCGGAAGTCGCCAAGGTGCTGCAGAAATACTACGCGGGCCTGACCGCCGAGCAAAACGTCAAGGTTGAGCTTAAAGGCCATTCGGCCGCATGATTTTCCTGATCCGTAAGCAATGCGGGCGGATCAGACCACCAGTTTTAGGACACGAGCCTACCGGAAGCGGACTCGCGATACGCCCCGGCCAAGGACGGGTTCAGTTCTAAGCGGACCGCGACGGTCGCGGATAGTTAGCTAACTTTTAAGGAGATTGTAATGCCAACCTATGTTCGTACCGACAAGTGCGACGGATGCAAAGGTCAGGACAAGACCGCCTGCATGTACATCTGCCCGCACGACCTGATGAAGCTGGACAAGGACGGTTCGGAAACCGGCCACGCCATGCGCGCATTCAACCAGGAGCCTGAGCAGTGCTGGGAGTGTTATTCCTGCGTCAAGATTTGTCCACAGCAGGCGATCGAATGTCGCCACTACGCCGACGTCGTGCCACTGGGCGGCATGGTGCAGCCACTGCGTGGTTCCGACTCCATCATGTGGACCATCAAGTTCCGCAATGGCGTGCTGAAGCGTTTCAAGTTCCCGATCCGCACCACGCCCGAAGGCTCGATCGATCCGTACGGTAACAAGCCCATGCCCAAGATGGCCGATATCGAGCAAACCGGTTCGTTCACCCGCGACATGATGGGTGGTTACCGCGCTGGCAACCCTGCCGAACTGATTCGTAAGTAATAGAGAGAGGTAAACAAAATGGCTGGAGAATTTGGTAATCCCGAAGTTATCCAGGAGGAAGTCGACATCCTCCTGATCGGCGGTGGCATGGCGTGCTGCGGTGCCGGCTACGAAGTCATGCGCTGGGCAGACGCTGCCAAAGCTGAAACTGGCATCGACCTGAAAATCAAGCTGGTCGACAAGGCCGCAATGGACCGTTCCGGCGCTGTGGCGCAGGGCCTGTCTGCGATCAACACCTACATCGGCTCCGAGCAGGACCCCGCCGACTACGCCCGCATGGTTTCCAACGATCTGATGGGCATCACCCGCGACGACCTGGCCTATGATCTGGGCCGCAACGTGGATGACTCCGTGCACCTGTTCGAAGAATGGGGCCTGCCGATCTGGAAAACCGACGAAAACGGCGAGCGCCACGACGGCGCCCAGGGTCTGCCCGCGTTGAAGGACGGCGGCAAGCCCGTGCGTTCCGGCAAATGGCAGATCATGATCAACGGCGAATCCTACAAATGGATCGTTGCTGAAGCGACCAAAAAAGCGCTCGGCATGGACCGCATCGAAGAGCGTATCTTCATCGTCAAGCTGGTCAACGACAAGAACGACCCCCAGCGCATCGCTGGTGCAGTCGGCTTCTCGACCCGTGACCATAAAGTCGTGGTGTACAAGGCCAAGGCCATTCTGCTGGCTGCTGGCGGTTGCGTGAACATCTTCCGTCCGCGCTCCGTCGGTGAAGGTACCGGCCGTGCCTGGTATCCAGTGTGGAACGCAGGTTCGACCTATGCGATGGCTGCCGAAGCCGGCGCCGAGCTGACCATGATGGAAAACCGCTTCGTGCCCGCCCGCTTCAAGGACGGTTACGGCCCGGTCGGCGCCTGGTTC
>NCHD01000189.1 GCA_002257045.1 Hydrogenophilales bacterium 16-61-112
CCAATGCGGACGATGCGTTCCTTCGGCACGCCGATGTCGTTGTGCCAGATGTCGAACGCTTCGTCGTCTTCGGCATACACCGTGACCCAGAGCTTCTCGGTCGGCAGATTCAGTACCGTGGTGAGGTATTCCCACGCGTATTTGATCGCGTCCTGCTTGAAATAATCGCCGAAGCTGAAGTTGCCCAGCATCTCGAAAAAGGTGTGGTGGCGCGCGGTGTAACCGACGTTTTCCAGGTCGTTGTGCTTGCCGCCGGCGCGCACGCAGCGCTGCGACGACACCGCGCGGGTGTAGGCGCGCGTGTCCTGGCCGGTAAACACATCCTTGAACTGCACCATGCCGGCATTGGTGAACAACAGCGTCGGATCGTTGCCGGGAACCAGCGAGCTGGATGCCACAATGGTGTGGCCTTTGGACGCGAAGAAATCGAGAAAACTCTGGCGGATGGCGCTGCTTTTCATGGTGTTTGGCTGGAGTTGAATGTTGGGACGGCGGGCGTGAACGGCGAGCAATAAAGCATTGTATCCGCTAAAGTTCCGCACTTACAGGCGCCAGGAGTGCGGAAAATGAGTGAAGACGACGTCATCGCGGCGACGCGGGAATGGCTGGAAAAAGCGGTCATCGGGCTGAACCTGTGCCCGTTCGCGAAGGCGGTTTACGTGAAAAACCAGGTGCGTTTTGTCGTGAGCACGGCCAGGAGTCTGGATGGCTGGCTGGAAGACCTGGATCGCGAACTGGATTTTCTGGCCGCAGCCGACCCCGAGGCCATCGACACCACGCTATTGATCCACCCCACGCTGCTGCCGGATTTCCTCGATTTCAACGACTTCCTGCAACTGGCCGAGGCCGCGGTGGACGAGCACGAGCTGGAAGGCGTGATCCAGATCGCCAGCTTTCATCCACAGTTCCAGTTCGAGGGAACTGCGCCAGACGACCTCGGCAACTACACCAATCGCGCGCCGTTCCCCACCCTGCATTTGCTGCGCGAGGCGAGCATCGAACGCGCGGTGGCGGTCTTCCCGGAAGCCGAAACGATTTATCAGCGCAACATCGAGACGCTGGAGGCGCTGGGGCAGGCGGGGTGGAACGCGCTCTGGGCGAAGCCACCCAAATGACCGCACCTGAGCCAGGCTGTCAGGCGTGTGACAGCGGCGCTTAACTGCCGCAGCCGCCGCAGCAACTACCGCTTGCATGGGCGCGCTGCTCCGCTTCGACTAGGACGCCGGCCTTGGCGAGCACCGCCGTCAGTTCCTTGCACGCCAGGCAGGGCCTTGAGGCTTGCGCATGCCTGTTCGGCGGCTTCGGCACTGACCGTGCCAAGAAGGGGGAGAGTTTCGTTTTTCATGCGTGCTCCTTTGGGTTGAACATCAAATGTTTTCGGTCAGCCGGGTATACAGACTGGGCAGTACCTGGGGCAGCATGGCCGCATCGCGCACCACCACATAACCTGCCGCGCCGAACAGGTGCGGCAGGTAATCTCCAGCCTTGGCATCGATGGTCACGCAGAACGGGATCAACCCCTGTCGGCGTGCCTCGATGAT
>NCHD01000054.1 GCA_002257045.1 Hydrogenophilales bacterium 16-61-112
GCTGGTGGTGCCATGGAAATACGGCTTCAAGAGTGCCAAGTCCATCGTCAAGATCCGCCTGGTGGAAAAGCAACCGGTCAGTTCGTGGACGAAAGCCAATCCTGAGGAGTACGGCTTTTATTCCAACGTCAATCCGCAGGTCGACCACCCGCGCTGGAGCCAGGCCAAGGAGCGCCGCATTGGTGAATTCCTCAAGCGCGACACGCTGATGTTCAATGGCTATGGAAATCAGGTGGCCCAGCTGTACCGGGGCATGGATCTGAAGAAATTCTATTGATGGGCGCGGTGCTGCGTAACCCCAAGCTCTGGGTGTTCGGCCTGTGTTTGCTGCCCCTGGTGCGGTTGATCGTGTTGGGCGGCAGCGGCGGCCTCGGCGCCAACCCGATTGAGTTCATTACCCGCTCAACCGGAACCTGGACGCTGGTCGGACTACTGATCACCCTGTCGGTTACCCCCCTGCGGCGGCTGACAGGCCGCGCCGAGCTCATTCGCTACCGGCGCATGCTGGGTTTGTTCAGCTTCTTCTATGCCTGCCTGCATTTCGTCACCTATATCTGGCTGGATCAGTTCTTCGATCCGGCAGCCATCGCCCGGGACATTGTGAAGCGCCCCTTTATTACCGTGGGTTTTGCGACGTTCGTGCTGCTCATTCCGCTTGCCGCAACCTCGACCCACGCCATGATGCGGCGCCTCGGCCGCCGCTGGCAGCAACTGCATCGACTGGTCTATCCCATCGCGCTACTGGCCGTGGTTCATTATCTTTGGCTGGTGAAAAAAGACCTCACCGAACCCATGATTTACGGGGTGATCGTGGTGGTCCTGCTGGCCTTCCGTTTGCCATGGGGGGTGAGCTTGCTGCAGACGGTGCGCAGCCATTTTGTGCCGGCCAGAACGTGAGTGAGTCCAGCTGACAAACCGGGAGTGAACATAAAAAAACGGGGGCAAAAGCCCCCGTTTCAGATTGGGTCGTACCCGATCTTTTAGAGCCCGCAAGGCTTGATCACCGGTGCTGCGGGCAAGTAAAAAGGGTTCATCTTCGAATTCACTGTGAATTTCCATCAGCCTAAGCGTATATCCAGCTTGCCACAATGAAACAGAATTCGTGCCCGATAGTTGGTGAAGTTGCGAAACCCGCGGGCGTTGGCCTTTATGAGTTGGATCGCGCTATTGAACCCTTCGGCGCAGGCGTTGCTGATACGGTGCTTGCTGTAGTTGAGCAAACCCGCCTCATGTCTCCGGAGCATCCTGACCACTTTTTTGACCGGTTCCAGTCGGCTGCGCATGGCGTTGTTCGACCAGGCGTCGAAGAAGCGTTTGGCCGCGCCCGTGTAGCGATAGCGCCAGAACTCCCTGAAGGTTTCCTTGATGCGCCAGGCGCGGCTGGTCTTGAGGTTGAGCAGATTCAAGGCGCGAAACGCCACCGCTTCGGACGAGTGCCCATCGGCATACGTCTTCTGCCACGCCCATTTGCTGCCCGTCAGCGGCGAGCCGCCCGCCTGCAACAGACTGCGATGTTCCTGTTTGCGCACCGCATCCACTGCATCGCCAAGGTATTTGGCAACGTGAAACCGGTCATGCACGATGCCGGCCTGCGGGATATCGAGATGCCGCCACTGGCGCTCACTCCAGCCGTTGATGTGCGCACGACGGGTGTTGTCGATGGGGTCTGCCCACACCTGACCGGGCTTGATAACAACTTCAACCACGACGCGCTGTTCTTCCAAGGAAAGATCAACCGACTTCACCGACCAGGGCGATTTCAGTCCAAGAAGATGTTCGTACAGGGTGGTGTCTTGCATGGTCGCAGCAGCAAATTTAAGAAACAGAATTCTCAGGAATCGTCGGAAAACTCACAGTGAAATTGAGGAGGAACCACAAAAAATGGGATGCCGCAGCATCCCATTTAATTCCAGCATCTGATTTCGGCAAGCCGACGATCAGTTGATCTTGGGATCCAGTTCGCCCTTGTCGTAACGCTTCTGCATTTCTTCCAGGTTGAACACCTTCTTGATCTTGCTGGCCTGGCCGGCAGCGCCGAAGGCTTCGTAGCGCGCCTGGCAAATGTCGCTCATCCCTTTGGTGGCTTCCTTGAGGAATTTGCGCGGGTCGAAGTTGGCCTTGTTTTCAGCCAGATGCTTGCGGATGGCACCGGTGGACGCCATGCGCAGGTCGGTGTCGATGTTGACCTTGCGCACGCCGTTCTTGATGCCTTCGACGATTTCGGAAACCGGCACGCCGTAGGTCTGACCCATGTCGCCGCCGTAGCTGTTGATGATGGCGAGCCAGTCTTCCGGAACGGAGGACGAACCGTGCATCACCAGGTGGACGTTGGGGATGCGGGCGTGTATTTCTTTCACGCGGTCGATGCGCAGGACCTTGCCGGTGGGCTTCTGGGTGAACTTGTAGGCGCCGTGCGAGGTGCCGATGGCGATGGCCAGGGCGTCCACGCGGGTCTTGGACACGAAATCGGCGGCCTCGTCGGGATCGGTCAGCAACTGGTCGTGCGACAACTTGCCTTCGGCACCGTGGCCGTCTTCTTCACCGGCCATACCGGATTCCAGCGAGCCGAGGCAGCCGAGTTCGCCTTCGACCGAGACGCCGCAGGCGTGTGCCAGTTCGGACACTTTTGCGGTGGTGGCGACGTTGTATTCGTAGGTGGAGGGGGTCTTGCCGTCGGTGCCGAGCGAGCCGTCCATCATCACCGACGAGAAGCCGGACTGGATGGAGCGGAAGCAGATGCTGGGGGAGGCGCCGTGGTCCTGGTGCATACAGACCGGAATGTGCGGGTACATTTCGATCGCGGCCAGGATCAGGTGGCGCAGGAAGGGCTCGCCGGCGTAGGAACGCGCACCGGCGGAACCCTGGAGGATCACCGGCGAATCAACAGCCGCAGCGGCCTGCATGATGGCCTGGACCTGCTCCATGTTGTTGACGTTGAAGGCGGGCAGGCCATAGCCGTTTTCGGCGGCATGGTCGAGCAATTGACGAAGGGAAATCAGGGCCATTTAAGTCTCCTAGTTTAAAAAATAGACGGGTGGAATCAGGTTTTTTTGGAGTCGCCCACACGGACGATCTTCATGGTGTTGGTGCCGCCGGACTGACCGATGGGCTCGCCGATGGTGAGCAGAATCAGATCGCCGTCACGCACTGCACCGCGTTGCCGCAGTTCTTCTTCAGCCTCTGCCAGCAGCACGTCGCGATCCTTGCTGGTGGTAACCAGATTGATCGGGTAAACACCGCGAAACAGGGTGACTTTTCTACGGGTTTCGACCTGGGGTGTCAAGGCATAGATCGGTACCCGGGTCGACAGGCGGCTCATCCACAGGCAGGTGTTGCCCGACTCGGTGAGCGCGGCGATGGCCTTGATGTTGAGGTGAACGGAAGTGAAAACGGCCGACATGGCAATGGCTTCGTCGGCGCGCAGGAAGCTTTTCATCATGCGCTCGCCGGAGAACTTGGGCTCGGATTCCTTTTCCGCTTCGAGACAGACGCGGTCCATGGCCTGGATGGCTTCGACCGGGAACTGGCCCGCTGCGGTTTCCGCCGACAGCATCACGGCGTCGGTGCCGTCGAGCACGGCATTGGCGACGTCGGACACTTCGGCGCGGGTCGGGATCGGGCTGGTGATCATCGACTCCATCATCTGGGTCGCGGTGATCACCACCTTGTTGCGCTCGATCGCCATGCGGATCATGCGCTTCTGCAACGCGGGCACGGCGGCATCGCCGACTTCGACCCCGAGATCGCCGCGCGCCACCATGATGGCGTCGGAGGCATCAAGGATTTCCTCGAGGTTTTCGATCGCTTCGGTGCGCTCGATCTTGGCCACCAGCTGGCTCTTGCCGCCCGCCGCGCGCAGCAGGTCGCGCGCCTGGCGCATGTCGGCGCCGCAGCGCGGGAACGAAACGGCCAGGTAATCCGCCTTCAGCGCCGCTGCGGTCTTGATGTCTTCGATGTCCTTTTCGGTCAGCGCCGATGCTGACAGGCCGCCACCCTTGCGGTTGATGCCCTTGTTGTTGGACAGCACGCCGCCTTGCACCACTTTGCAGATGATCTCCGTGCCCTTGACGTCTTCGACCCAGAACTCGATGCGGCCATCGTCCAGCAACAGGGTCACGCCGCGCGCCACGTCATTCGGCAGTTCCTTGTAATCGAGACCGACACGGGCCTGGTCGCCGAGCACGCAGGCTGCATCCAGGGTGAACATGTCGCCCTTGGCCAAGGTGATCTTGCCGTCCTTGAATTTGCCGATGCGGATTTTGGGCCCTTGCAGATCGACCAGCACGCCAACCGCACGGCCGCGGGTACGGGCCAGCGAGCGCACCAGTTCGGCGCGGTCGATATGGTCCTGTGCGACGCCGTGTGAAAAGTTGAGACGCACCACATCCATGCCGGCTTCCATCATCCGGTCCAGGGTTTTGGCATCGGAACAGGAAGGGCCGAGGGTGGCGACGATTTTGGTTCTGCGGATCATTTGTATGGGTGAGGCGTAAGGGGTGAGGGATGGAAGGGTATGGAGCAAGGCGTTAGGGGTGAGGCGACAGGCTTGCGCCCGTTTCCTCACCCCCTCGCCCTTTACACCACACCCGCGAAGGGCTCAGCCCTTCGCGCGTTCCTCCAAAATCGCCACGGCAGGCAGGGTCTTGCCTTCCAGGTATTCAAGGAAGGCGCCGCCGGCGGTGGAGATGTAGCTGACCTTGTCGTAGATGTCGTATTTCTGGATGGCTGCGATGGTGTCGCCACCACCGGCCAGGGTGAAGGCGTTGGTGTTGGCGATCGCCATGGCGATGGTCTTGGTGCCTTCGCCGAACTGGTCGAACTCGAACACGCCTACCGGGCCGTTCCACACCACGGTGCCGGCGTTCATGATGATGTCAGCCAGCTGCTCGGCGCTCTTCGGGCCGATGTCGTAGATCATGTCGTCGTCGGCCACTTCGTCGGCCGTCTTCAGAACGGCGGGGGCATTGGGATTGCCGTCCGCGCCAAACGGAGACTCATTGCTGACCACCACGTCGACCGCAATCGGAATGGTTGCGCCACGCGCGGTCATTTTCTCGATCAGCGCCTGCGCGGTGGGGATGAGGTCATGCTCGCACAGCGACTTGCCGACGTTCTTGCCCACTGCCGCGAGGAAAGTGTTGGCAATGCCGCCACCCACCACCAGCTGCTCGCATTTCTCGGCCAGCGCTTCAAGCACGGTCAGTTTGGTGGATACCTTGGAGCCGCCGACGATGGCGACCATCGGGCGCGCCGGGTTGGCCAGCGCTTTGTCTAGCGCGTCGAGTTCTTCGGTCAGCAGGATGCCGGCAGCGGCGGTCGGTGCGAACTTGGCGATGCCGTGGGTAGAAGCTTCGGCGCGGTGCGCGGTGCCAAAGGCATCCATCACGAAGATGTCACACAGCGCGGCGTATTTTTTTGCGGTTTCGTCGACGTTCTTCTTTTCGCCCGTGTTGACGCGGCAGTTTTCCAGTACCACCAGTTCGCCGTCAGCGACGTTGAAGCCGCCGTTCACCCATTCGCGAATCAGACGCACGTTCTTGCCGAGCTTTTGTGCGATGACGTCGGCAACCGGCCTGAGTGAGTCTTCTTCCTTGAACTCGCCTTCGGTCGGGCGACCCAGGTGCGACGTGACCATGACCTTTGCACCGGCACCGAGGCAATGCTCGATGGTGCGCATCGAGGCGGTGATGCGCGCGTCCGAAGTGACTTTTCCATCTTTGACCGGCACGTTCATGTCGGCGCGAATGAAGACACGTTTACCAGCAAGGTCGAGATCGGTGACACGGATGAAATGGGGCATGTGGTTCTCCTGAAGGTAAGGTTTAAGGGTTGGCGCGCTTGCGTGCCAGACCTTAAAGCTCACGGGCAAGGGGTCAGGATTCAGGGGCCGGGGTGCAGGGAATGTCCGGCCAAAGGCCGCGTTCTGAATTTAAGGTGTGGGCGTAGCCCGTTCTTTCCCGATCCCTAAATCCCGGCCCTTGACCCCTTTACTTGGCGACGTGCTGCACAAAACGCAGCATGTTGCAGGTGTAGCCGTATTCGTTGTCGTACCACGACACGATTTTGACGAAGGTGCTGTCCAGCGCAATACCGGCTTCGGCATCGAAGATCGAGGAGAAGCCGACGCCACGGAAATCGGTGGAGACCACTTTCTCGTCGGTGTAGCCGAGGGTGCCCTTCATCGCGCCTTCAGATGCAGATTTCATCGCGGCACAGATTTCAGCGTAGGTCGCAGGCTTGTCCAGTTCGACGGTCAGGTCGACCACCGAGACGTCGGAGGTCGGCACGCGGAAGGCCATGCCGGTCAGCTTGCCCTTCAGGGCGGGCAACACTACGCCCACGGCCTTGGCAGCGCCAGTGGACGACGGAATGATGTTTTCCAGGATGCCGCGGCCGCCGCGCCAGTCCTTCATCGACGGGCCGTCAACGGTTTTTTGGGTGGCGGTTGCAGCGTGGACGGTGGTCATCAGGCCGCGCTTCAGGCCCCAGTTGTCGTTCAGCACCTTGGCAACGGGCGCCAGGCAGTTGGTGGTGCAGGATGCGGCAGACACGATGGCCTGGCCGGCGTAGGTGTCGTGGTTGACGCCGTACACGAACATCGGGGTGGCGTCCTTGGACGGTGCGCTCATCACGACTTTTGTCGCGCCGGCAGCGATGTGCTTCTGGCAGGTTTCGTCGTCGAGGAAGAAGCCGGTGCATTCGATCACGATGTCGGCGCCAGCCTCGTTCCATTTCAGGTTGGCCGGATCGCGCTCGGCGGTCAGGCGAACGGTCTTGCCGTTGACGATCAGGTTGCTGCCGCTTACCGACACGTCGCCGTTGAAACGGCCATGCACGGAGTCGTATTTCAGCATGTAGGCCAGGTATTCGGGGTCGAGCAAGTCGTTGATCGCGACTACTTCGATTTCGGGGAAATCCTTTGCAATTGCGCGGAAAGCCATGCGGCCGATGCGGCCAAAACCGTTGATACCAACTTTAATTGCCATTTCTCAGTCTCCAGTTCAAGTGAAAATATTTTTAGGGAGCGGCAGCCTGGGTTCAGGGAACGGGAATGTGCGCAGTGCGCTTTGTTGCTTGCGCGACGTGGCCGCGCATCCCCTGAATCCTGCGCCCGGTTAAAGAACGCCCTTGACCGCTGCTGCCACCGCCTCGGCAGTGATGCCGAAATGCTTGTATAGCGCAGGTGCCGGTGCGGATTCGCCGAAGGTGTCGATGCCGACAACCGCGCCTTCCAGACCGACGTACTTGCGCCAGAAGTCGGTGACACCGGCTTCGACCGCGACGCGCGGCAGGCCTTTGGTCAGCACGCTGGCCTTGTAGGCGTCATCCTGACGGTCGAACACGTTGGTCGATGGCATCGACACCACGCGCACGGCAACGCCTTCAGCCGCCAGCGATTCAGCGGCTTTCATCGCGATTTCGACTTCCGAACCGGTAGCGATGATGATCGCTTTCGCGTTGGCAGCGTCTTTCAGCACGTAGCCGCCACGACGGGCGTTGGCGATCTGTGCGTCGTCGCGCGTCATGAAGGCCAGATTCTGGCGCGACAGGATCAGGCTTGACGGCCCGTCCAGACGCTCGACCGCAGCTGTCCACGCAACGATGGTTTCGGTGGTATCGCACGGACGCCACACGTCCATGTGCGGGATGTAGCGCAGGGTCGCGGTTTGCTCGACAGCCTGGTGGGTCGGGCCGTCTTCGCCGAGGCCGATCGAGTCGTGGGTGAATACCCAGATCACGCGGATTTTCATCAGCGCGGCCATGCGCAGCGCGTTACGCGCATATTCCGAGAACATCAGGAAAGTGCCGCCAAACGGCAGCACGCCGCCGTGCAGCGCCATGCCGTTCATGATCGCCGACATGCCGAATTCACGCACGCCGTACGAAATGTAATTGCCGGCCGATGCGTGACGGATGGTTTTGCAACCATCCCAGTTAGTGAGGTTGGAGCCAGTCAGGTCAGCCGAGCCGCCGACAAACTCGGGCAACACACCCGCCAGCGCATTGATCGCGATTTGTGACGCTTTGCGGGTGGCAACGGTTTCGCCCTTGGCGTTGATTGAGGCAATCGCCTTGGCGGCGTGCTCGGAAAACCCGGCAGGCAACTCGCTCGCCATGCGCCGGGTGAACTCGGCAGCTTCCGTCGGATACGCGCGGGCGTATTCGGCAAACTTGTTGTTCCACAGCGTTTCCAGGCCCTGGCCACGGGTCTTGGCGTCCCAGCCTGCGTAAATCTCGGCGGGGATTTCAAACGGCGGGTAGTTCCAGCCGATGTGCTTGCGCGTCGCCTCGATTTCGGCGGCACCCAATGCTGCACCGTGGACGTCGTGGGTGCCTTCCTTGTTGGGCGAGCCTTTGCCGATGATGGTGCGGCAGCAGATTAGTGTCGGCTTGTCGCTGCTGGCTTTGGCTTTCTGGATCGCGGCTTCGAGTGCGACGACATCGTGTCCGTCCACACCTGCAACCACATTCCAGCCGTAGGCTTCAAAGCGACGCGGGGTGTCGTCGGTAAACCAGTTCTCGACGTGTCCGTCGATGGAAATGCCGTTGTCGTCCCAGAACGCGATCAGCTTATTCAGCTTCCAGGTGCCCGCCAATGCGCAGGCTTCGTGCGAAATGCCTTCCATCAGGCAGCCGTCGCCCATGAAAACATAGGTGTGGTGATCGACGATGGCGTGGTCGGGCTTGTTGAATTCGGCGGCCAGCAGTTTTTCGGTCAAGGCCATGCCGACGGCATTGGTGATGCCCTGCCCCAACGGGCCGGTAGTGGTTTCGACGCCGGGCGCATAGCCGTATTCCGGGTGGCCGGGGGTACGCGAATGAAGTTGGCGGAAGCCCTTGATGTCTTCGATCGACAGATCGTAGCCGGTCAGATGCAACAGCGCGTAAAGCAACATCGAGCCGTGGCCGTTGGAAAACACAAAACGGTCGCGGTCAGGCCACTTGGGGTTGGCCGGGTTGTGGCGCAGGTGGTGATTCCACAGTGTCTCGGCAATTTCTGCCATGCCCATGGGGGCGCCGGGGTGACCGGACTTGGCTTTTTCGACGGCATCCATCGCGAGCGCGCGGATAGCATTGGCAAGGTCGTTACGGGTTGGCATTGCGTTCCCTTATGGCTAGAAAAAACGGGCTTGAGCAGCCGCCTGGAAAGCCGTCGATAGACAACTTGGGCTGACTACGTAAAACCTCAATTATCCGTCAGCAAGGCTAACCGAGGCAAGCCGCCCACCTGGGTGCGGAAAAGGCTTGCTTATCCGGGGCTTATGCGGGCTTGTGCGGGTGGCGTATCAGCAGCGAGGGGTTCAATTGTTTTTATTTGCGCAGCGGGTGGGCTTATGACTGCAAGCCGGGGCGATTTAGGCAGATTTCACGCGGTTTATTTGGCTCAGTCTTCGCCCAGATAGGCATGCCGTACCGCCGGGTTGGCCGTGAGCTCGGTCGCCGCGCCGCTCAGGGTGATCTCGCCGGTTTCCAGCACGTAGCCGCGTGCGCAGGTTTTCAGCGCAAGATGCGCGTTCTGCTCGACCAGCAGCACGGCGACGCCGCTGGCGGCAATTTGGCGAATGATGTCGAACACCGCTTGCACCATCAGCGGCGCGAGTCCCATGCTGGGCTCGTCGAGCAGCAGCAGTCGCGGCCTTGCCATCATCGCGCGGCCGAGTGCCAGCATTTGCTGTTCGCCGCCCGACAGCAGGCCGGCCATTTGGGCGCGGCGTTCGGTCAATCGCGGCAGCAGGCCGTAGACCCGGTCGAGGTCGCTGGCGATCGCGATGCGGTCGCTGCGTGTGTACGCGCCCATCAGCAGGTTTTCGGCCACCGACATGCGCGGGAACACACCGCGACCTTCCGGCACCAGCGCCATGCCGCGTCGTGCGATCGCGTGCGCGGGCAGGCCGGCGAGCGGCTGGCCATCCAGCTGCACGGTGCCCGACCGGGGGACGATGAGACCACTCAACGCCTTCAGCGTGGTGGTTTTGCCCGCGCCATTGGCGCCGATGAGGCAGACCATTTCGCCCGACGCGACCTCGAGGCTGAGATTGCGCACGGCCTGAATGCCGCCGTAGGCGACTGACAGCTGCCTGACGCTCAGCAGCGCGCTCATATCGCCTCGTCGCCGAGGTAGGCGGCGATGACCTTGGGGTTGCGGCTCACCACATCGGGCGTGCCTTCTGCAATCTTGACCCCGTAGTCGAGCACCGCGAGGCGGGTGCACAGTCCCATCACCAGCTTTACATCGTGTTCGATCAGCAGCAGGGTCAGGCCGTCGGCCTGCAGGTGCTGCAGCAGATCACGCAGCGCGCTGCGTTCGGATGGATTCATCCCGGCGGCAGGCTCGTCGAGTGCCAGCAGGTTCGGCTCGGTCGCCAGCGCGCGGGCAATTTCGAGCCGCCGCTGGTCGCCATAAGGCAGGTTCTTCGCCAGCCGGTTGGCATGCTGGTCTATGCCGACGCGTTTTAACAAGGCGTGCGCCCGCGCGTGCGAGTCGGATTCTTCACGGCGGGTGGCGGGCAGGCGCAGCACCGCACCGATGACGCCGCTGGTGGTGCGCGCGTGGCGGCCGACCAGCACGTTTTCCAGCGCGGTCATTTCGGCGAACAGGCGGATATTCTGGAAGGTGCGCGCCAGACCGGCCTTCAGCACTTGATGGGGCGCGCGGTTGTCGAGCCGATGTTCACGCTGGCGGCTGTCCTTCAGATGAATCTCGCCCGAGTCGGTCGTGTACAAGCCGGTGAGCGCGTTGAACAGGGTGGTTTTGCCTGCGCCGTTGGGACCGATCAGGCCGAAGATTTCGCCGGCATTCACGCTCAAGCTGATGTCGGACAAGGCCTGCAAGCCGCCAAACGCCTTGCTCACGCCGGAAACGGTCAGCAACGCGCTCATGATTTGGCGTCAGCGAATTCCTGGCGCCGGCGTGCCGAGGGGATCAATCCGGCCGGGCGATACAGCATCACCGCCACCAGCGCGATGCCGAACAGCAGCATGCGTAAATCGGCCGGGTCGACGTAGATCTGGCCGAACACGCTGCGCTGCCAGTCGCCGGTGTAGCGCAGCGCCTCGGGCAGCAGGGTCAGCAGCAGCGCGCCAAAAATCACGCCGGGAATATTGCCCATGCCGCCGAGCACGATCATGCACAGGATCATGATCGACTCCATCAGATTGAACGATTCGGGGCTGATGAAGCCC
>NCHD01000055.1 GCA_002257045.1 Hydrogenophilales bacterium 16-61-112
TTAAGTCTTGCCGATGTCTCCCGACTCAGCCTGCTCGATCACGTCGGAAAGTTTACTTCCGAGGCTTTCAAGGTCGGCGGGAGAAGGATACGAGGTCTTGCATTAACACATTTCCTCGTCTAAAAAAGCCGAGGTCTTGTCTTTTGCCATACCTTTCGAACCCAGGTGGCAGCTTTGGACCACACAAGAGACGCTGGAGCAGGCTTGCCTGAACTTCCGCTCAGGCCGAGTAAGCGACAGCCGCACAACTTATTTGCACCCTCGACAATAGCCGGTTTCAGTCCACCACCCCCTGCTACCAACGCCCCCCTCCCCACGCATCAAGCCGTCTGCAGCATCCCCTCCCGCTCGACGAAGGCAATGATGTCCGCCAGCCCCTGCCCGGTCTTGAGGTTGGAAAAAACGAACGGGCGTTCGCCGCGCATGCGGCGGGTGTCCTGATCCATCACGTCCAGCGAGGCGCCGACCATGGGGGCGAGGTCGATTTTGTTGATCACGAGCAGGTCGGATTTGGTGATGCCGGGGCCGCCCTTGCGTGGGATTTTTTCGCCGGCGGCGACGTCGATGACGTAGATCGTGAGGTCGGACAGTTCGGGGCTGAAGGTGGCGGCGAGGTTGTCGCCGCCGCTTTCGACGAAGATCACGTCGAGGCCGGGGAAACGCGTGTTGAGGCGGTCGACGGCTTCGAGGTTGATGCTGGCGTCTTCGCGGATGGCGGTGTGCGGGCAGCCGCCGGTTTCGACGCCGATGATGCGCTCGGCGGCCAGCGCTTCGTTGCGCACCAGGAACTGCGCGTCTTCTTCGGTGTAGATGTCGTTGGTGACGACGGCGAGGTTGTAGCGCGCGCGCAATGCCTGGCACAGGGCGAGCGTCAGCGCGGTCTTGCCTGAGCCGACGGGGCCGCCGATGCCGACGCGCAGGGGCTGGGAACGATGATTCATGAGCGGAACAGTCTCGTGTATTGGGTTTCGTGACGGCTGCTGGCGATGGCGAACGCCGGCAGGAAATTGGCGGTGGCATCGAGCGGGCAGGAAGCCGCCGCGGTTGCGAATTGCGGGATGCGTTCGCCCAGCGCCAGCAGCATGCGCTGGCCGGCGGTTTGCCCGAGCGGGACGGCTTTGACGGCGGCCATGACCTGGTTTTCGGCCCAGGCCCACAGGTAGCCGCCGATGGCATCGTGGGCGGGAACCGACCAGGCGGCCGCGGCGCAGCTCCAGGCCAGCGGAAAGCTCGGCTGGCTGAAGCCGGCCTGGGTGGGCGCGGTAAAGCTGCCCAGGTCGGTGAGCAGGCGCGCCAGCGAGTAGCCCATTTGCAGGGTTTCTGCGCGCAGTTCCGCGCTTTCGCGGCTGGCGATGAATTCGGCGTCGAGTTCGGCCAGCCGCGTCATGTCTTTGTGTTCCCAGGCGGCCAGCATGTGCGCCAGGTAGACAGCTTCGAACCGCGCCAGACCGAATTGCAGGCAATCGCTGATCCAGTTGAGCGCGCCGGCTTCGTTTTTGATCGTGCCGGTTTCCACTGCCCATTCCAGGCCCTGCGAATAGCTATAGGCGCCCACCGGCAGGGTCGGGCTCACCAGATGCAGCAGGCGGATCAGGGCCGGGCTCATCGGCGGCCGAGCAGCATCATGTCGTGGATGCGCGGGCCACGGCCTTCGCCGTCGGCGCTGTGGCCGTGCGGGTGGGCATGGCCGCCGTGGCCGCCATAGGCGCCGCTCTCGGGCTCGAACGGCGCTTCGGTCTCGAGCACCTCCAGCCCCAGCCCGCGCACCATTTCGCCCAGCACGTGGTCGCGCGCAAAGCGCACCAGGCCGGGCTGCAGTTCCACCGCCACATGGCGGTTGCCCAGGTGATAGGCGGCGCGCGCCAGCAGATGGGCGTCGCTGCTGTGCACGTCCATCACCTGCTCGGGCGCGGCCATCACTTCAACCACGCGGCCATCGTTGGCTAGCAGGCGGTCGCCGGCGCGCAATACTGCGCCGCGTTCGAGAAACAGGCCGGCCTCTTCGCCGCTGGCCAGCCGGGTGCGCAGCCGGCACTTGCAGCGCAGTTCGAACGGCAGCTGCAGTTGCTCGGTGGCCGCTGCGTTATTGGGAGCACGTTGTTCGATCAGGATCATGTTCAGAACAGGAAGTAGCGTTGCGCCATCGGCAGTTCGGTGGCCGGTTCGCACACCAGCAGCTCGCCGTCGGCACGCACCGCATAGGTTTCGGGGTCGACCTCGATCACCGGCGTGGCGCTGTTGTGCAGCATGTCCTGCTTGCTCAGCTTGCGCGTGTTTTTCACCGCGATCAGCGGCTTGGCAAGATTGAGTGCAGCCACCTCGGGGTTGTCCAGCGCCGCCTGCGAGACGAAAGTGACAGAGGTTTTGAGCCCGCCGCCGAAGCTGCCGAACATGGGCCGGTAATGCACCGGCTGCGGCGTGGGGATGGAGGCGTTGGGATCGCCCATCGCCGCCGCCGCGATCATGCCGCCCTTGACGATCAGACTCGGCTTGACGCCGAAGAAGGCCGGCTTCCACAACACCAGATCGGCCAGCTTGCCAGGCTCGATCGAGCCCACCACATGGCTGATGCCGTGGGTGATGGCGGGGTTGATAGTGTATTTGGCGATGTAGCGTTTGACGCGGAAATTGTCGTTGCGCGGGTTGGCTTGCACCTCGCCCGCTTCTCCGCTCTCGGGGGCGGGGGGTAAAAAGCCGCGCTGCAGTTTCATCTTGTGCGCCGCCTGCCAGGTGCGGATGATCACCTCGCCCACCCGGCCCATCGCCTGCGAGTCCGACGACATCATGGAGAACGCGCCGAGGTCGTGCAGGATGTCCTCGGCGGCGATGGTTTCGCGGCGGATGCGGCTCTCGGCGAAGGCGATGTCCTCGGCAATCGCGGCGTCGAGGTGATGGCACACCATCAGCATGTCGAGATGCTCGTCGATGGTGTTGACCGTGAACGGCATGGTCGGGTTGGTGGAGCTCGGCAGCACGTTGGGCATCGACGCCGCGCGGATGATGTCGGGCGCGTGGCCGCCGCCCGCGCCTTCGGTGTGGAAGGTGTGGATGGTGCGTCCCTTGAACGCGGCCAGCGTGGTTTCCACAAAGCCGGATTCGTTGAGCGTGTCGCTGTGGATCGCCACCTGCACGTCCATTTCGTCGGCTACCGCCAGGCAATTATCGATCGCCGCCGGGGTGGTACCCCAGTCCTCGTGCAGCTTCAAGCCCATCGCCCCGGCGCGCACCTGTTCGCGCGCCGGCTCCGGCTGGCTGACGTTGCCCTTGCCGAGAAAGCCCAGGTTCATCGGGAATGCATCCGCCGCCTGCAGCATGCGGTGGATGTGCCACGGCCCCGGCGTGCAGGTGGTGGCGTAGGTGCCGGTGGCAGGTCCGGTGCCGCCGCCGAGCATGGTGGTCACCCCGCTCATCAGCGCTTCCTCGATCTGCTGCGGGCAGATGAAATGGATGTGGCTGTCGATGCCGCCCGCGGTGACGATCATGCCCTCGCCGGCGATGATCTCGGTGCCCGCGCCGATGGCGATGCCGACGCCCGGCTGCACGTCCGGGTTGCCGGCCTTGCCGATGGCGGAGATGGTGCCGCCCTTAAGCCCGATGTCGGCCTTGATAATGCCGGCCACGGCATCGACGATGAGCGCATTGGTGATGACGGTATCAGCCACCTCGGCCGCCACGCGCTGGCCCTGACCCATGCCGTCGCGGATCACCTTGCCACCGCCGAATTTCACTTCCTCGCCGTAGATCGTGTGGTCGTGTTCCACCTCGATCCACAGTTCAGTGTCGGCCAGACGCACCCGGTCGCCCACGGTGGGGCCGAACATTTCGGCATAGGCTTGCCGGCTGATGCTAACGGGCATGACGGTCTCCTGTTGGCCGGGTTAGCGACGCTTGGCCAGAATTCTGGCCGCAGTGCGGCGGCGGAAAAACCGTGCGCTCGCAACGCCAACCACCACGGCAATGAGCGCCATGGCCAGATGATCCGGCTCGCTCAGCAGATGCCCGATGGCGTTCAGCATGCCGCCGTGGTGTTCACCCGGATGAGCGTAGGCAAACGAAGTAAACAACATCAAGAGCAGTGCGGAAAATGTGTATTTCATATCGATCTTTCCTGTTGTTAAAGGGAACCCATGATCCTGCCCTGAAAGCCGTACACCTTGCGCTCGCCCGCATAGGCCACGAGTTCCACCGTGCGCGTCTGGCCCGGCTCGAAGCGCACTGCGGTGCCTGCCGCGATGTTCAGGCGCATGCCGCGCGCCCGTTCACGATCGAATGCCAGCGCGGTGTTGGTTTCATGAAAGTGGTAGTGCGAGCCGACCTGGATCGGGCGGTCGCCCGTATTGGCCACTTCCAGCACCTGCGTGGCGCGACCGACATTGAGTTCGATCTCGCCGGGCTGAGTCTGCATTTCACCTGGGATCATGCGCCGCTCCTAAATGATGGGGTGGTGAACGGTGACGAGCTTGGTGCCGTCGGGAAAGGTGGCTTCGACCTGGATTTCCGGAATCATTTCCGGCACGCCCTCCATCACGTCCGCGCGCGCCAGCAGCGTGGTGCCGACATGCATCAGCTCGGCCACGCTGCGGCCGTCGCGCGCGCCCTCCAGAATGCCAGCGGTGATGAAGGCCACCGCCTCCGGATAGTTGAGCGTGAGGCCGCGAGCCTTGCGGCGCTCGGCCAGCAGGGCGGCGGTAAAAATCAGCAGCTTGTCTTTTTCGCGCGGGGTCAGTTCCATGGCAACTCTTCATGTATTCCAGATACGCGGCCTCTGCGCGTCGCGCCCGATCAGGGCGGGACGCAGCAGCTGCCACAAGGCAAAAAACCAGTGCCGCGCGGCTTCCGACGCATGCCCCAGATAGCGCGCCACCAAGAGATCGGGCAGCAGCGTGATGCCGCCCTGCGCGCCGCTTTCCAGCAGCGGCACCGCACGGCAGGCGGCCAGCAATCCCGGCTCGATGTGCGGCGCGGCCGCAAGCAAGGTGCCGCAGACGCTGAAACCCGCCAGCCCGGCAGGCGACTGCAATAAATCCGATCCCGCCTCGATCCGCCCGCGTTCCAGCCACAGCGGCTGACCGCCGCGCTGCACCCGGGTGTCGAGCTGCAGCGCGCCCTGCCCGAATGCTTCGCCCGAGGCGCGCCGCCCGAGGCACAAAATGTCCATGCCGATGAAGCGCGCCGCCGCATCCAGTTCGATCCGGCTCTGCATGTCCGCGCGCGCCGCATCGAACACGATGTTCTCCTGCGGCAGCCATTCCAGCGTGGCGTCCGCACCCACTGCAAAATCCAGCCGCTGTGTCGCCCAAGGGCCGGCGCTGCGATACCACTTGCCCGCGCCCGGCGTGGTGAGCAAGGCATGCGCGCCGGCGTCCACCTTCACGTCGATAGTCAGCTCGTCACCTCCGGCGATGCCGGACGGCGGATGCAGCACGATCACATGGCAGACGCCCTCGCCTTCCGGATAGAGCGCTTTCTGCACCCGCAGCGGGCCGACATGCTCGCGCCGCGCCAGAATCGTGGCCGCGTCGCGCCGCTGGAAATCCAGCGCCAGACGGGCATGCCAGATGGGGGCAAGCGGTACGGCAAGAGCGGGCGCGGCAAGATTCATCGCCGCATCATACCGACAGCAATTCCCTCACTCCATCCGTCTCCATGTCGGCGCCGGCGCCGTGCTTGATGATCACGCCACGCTCCATCAGCAGATACTGGTCGGCCAGCGAGCGGGCAAAATCGTAGTACTGCTCCACCAGCAGGATGGCCATGCTGCCTTCTGCGGCGAGGGTGCGGATGGCGCGTTCGATGTCCTTGATGATGGATGGCTGGATGCCTTCGGTCGGCTCGTCGAGGATCAGCAGTTTGGGGCCGAAGGCGAGCGCGCGGCCGATCGCCAGTTGCTGCTGCTGGCCGCCGGAGAGGTCGCCGCCGCGCCGCTTCATCATCTGCTTGAGTACCGGAAACATCTCGAAAATGCGCTCCGGGATCGGCGTGCCGGCAGGGCACGTGGCGAGCCCCATGCGCAGGTTTTCCTCGACGGTGAGGCGCGGAAAAATCTCGCGCCCCTGCGGCACATAGCCGATGCCGGCTTTGACCCGCGCGTACGAAGGCGCAGCGGTGATGTCGCGGCCGTCGAACTGGATGCTGCCTGTCTTGGCCGGCACCAGCCCCATCAGACATTTGAGCAGCGTGGTCTTGCCGACGCCGTTGCGCCCAAGCAAGGTGGTGACCTCGCCTTGTTTCGCCTCGAAACCGATGTCGCGCAGGATGTGGCTGCCGCCGTAATACTGGTTGAGGTTCTCTACGCTCAGCATGGTTTAGCGCCCCAGATACACTTCGATGACGCGCGGATCGGCCTGCACTGTGGCGAGATCGCCTTCGGCCAGCACCGAGCCCTCGTGCAGCACCGTCACCTTGCCGCCCAGCTGTTCGATGAAGGCCATGTCGTGTTCCACCACCACCAGGCTGTGCTTGCCGGCCAGCGTCTTGAACAGTTCGCCGGTGCGTTCGGTCTCGTCGTCGGTCATGCCCGCCACCGGCTCGTCGAGCAGCAGCAGCTGCGGTTCCTGCATCAGCAGCATGCCAATTTCCAGCCATTGTTTCTGGCCGTGCGAGAGCAGCCCGGCTTGGCGGTCGGCTTCAGCGTGGAGCCGGATCAGTTTCAGCGTGTCGCTGATGCGGTCGCGGCCTTCACTGTTGAGCCAGGCGAACAAACTGACCCACGCGCGCTTGTCGGTCTTCATCGCCAGTTCGAGGTTTTCGAACACGCTGTGGTTCTCGAAAATGGTCGGCTTCTGGAACTTGCGGCCGATGCCGGCGTGGGCGATTTGCGGCTCGGTCATGCGGGTGAGGTCGAGGGTCTGGCCGAAAAAACAGGTGCCCGTGTCGGGGCGCGTCTTGCCGGTGATGACATCCATCATCGTGGTCTTGCCGGCGCCGTTGGGGCCGATGATGCAGCGCAACTCGCCGGCGTCGATGGTGAGATTGAGCTTGTTCAGCGCCTTGAAGCCGTCGAAGCTGACCGAAATGTCCTCCAGATACAGAATGACCTTGTGCGAGGTATCGACCCCGGCGTGCAGCATGTGGCCGAATGACGGTGCGTTGTCGTCCCAAGTCTGGCTGGTCTGTGTGTCGTTCATGCTGCGCTCCGCGCCTTGATGCGTTTCCATAATCCCACCACGCCTTCCGGCAGCCACAGCGTCACACCGACGAACAGCGCGCCAAGGAAAAACAGCCAGTATTCGGGGAAGGCCACCGTGAAATAGCTCTTCGACAGGTTGACCAGCGCGGCGCCGATCACCGGGCCGATCAGCGTGCCGCGCCCGCCCACCGCCACCCAGATAGCGATCTCGATCGAGTTGGCCGGCGACATTTCGGACGGGTTGATGATGCCGACCTGCGGCACGTAGAGCGCACCGGCGATGCCGCACAGCATGGCCGACAGCGCCCAAATCACGAGCTTGTAATGCAGCGGGTTGTAGCCCATGAACATCACCCGCGATTCGGAATCGCGGATCGCCGCCAGCACCCGGCCGAATTTGGACGTCACCAGATAGCGGCTCAACAGCAGGGTGAGCATCAGCACCAGCGCCGACAGGCTGAACAGGATCACCCGCACCCCCGGCGAGGTGATGTCGTGGCCGAGGATGCGCTTGAAATCGGTGAAGCCGTTGTTGCCGCCGAAGCCGGTTTCGTTGCGGAAGAACAGCAGCATCGCGGCGAAGGTGAGCGCCTGGGTGATGATGGAGAAGTACACCCCCTTGATGCGCGAGCGGAACGCGAAGTAGCCGAACACGTAGGCCACCAGCGCCGGCACCGCGAGCACCAGCAGCAGGGTCAGCGGAAACGAATCCGAGACGCCCCAGTACCAGGGCAGCTCTTTCCAGTCGAGGAACACCATGAAGTCGGGCAGCAGCGACTGGTAGGAACCGTCGGTGCCGATCTGCCGCATCAGGTACATGCCGAAGACATAGCCGCCGAGCGCAAAGAACAGGCCATGGCCGAGCGACAGGATGCCGGCGTAGCCCCAGATCAGGTCCATCGCCAGCGCGACGATGGCGTAGCAGAGAATCTTGCCCGACAGCGTGATGACATAGGTCGACACATGGAACGGGCTGCTCTCCGGCACCCACAGGTGCAGCGCCGGCATCACGATCAGTGTCAGGGCCGCGAACGCCGCCAGCGCGATCCAGCCGGTGCGCGACATGGCGGAAAGCAAACGTATGATGAAAGGCGTGCGCATATCAGTTCTCGACGAAGCGCCCTTTGAGCGCGAACAAACCCTGGGGCCGTTTCTGGATGAAAACGATGACGATGATCAGCACCATGATCTTGGCCAGTACCGCGCCCGACCAGCCTTCGAGGAACTTGGTCACCACGCCCAGCCCCAGCGCCGCCCAAGCCGCGCCCGCCAGCTGGCCGACCCCGCCCAGCACCACCACCAGGAAGGAGTCGACGATGTAGCCCTGGCCCATGTCGGGGCCGACGTTGGCGATCTGCGACAGCGCCACCCCGCCGAGCCCGGCAATGCCGGCGCCCAGCCCGAAGGCGAGCATGTCGATGCGCCCGGTCGGCACCCCGACGCAGCCAGCCATGGCGCGGTTCTGCGTCACCGCGCGGACGAACAGGCCGAGCCGGGTTTTCTGCATCAGCGCCCACATCAGCGCCAGCACGAACAGGGCGAAGCCGATGATGACGATGCGGTTCCACGGCAGCACCAGGCCGGCCATGAGTTCGATGCCGCCCGACATCCACACCGGATTGGCAACCTCGACGTTCTGCGCGCCGAAGATCACACGCGCTGCCTGGATCAACATCAGCGACAGGCCCCAGGTGGCGAGCAGGGTTTCCAGCGGGCGGCCGTAGAGGCGGCGGATCACCGTGCGCTCCAGCAGCATGCCCACCAGCGCGGCGGCGGCGAAGGCAACCGGAATCGCCGCCAGCAGATACCAGTCGAGGTACTGCGGCAAATACGTGCGGAACACGGTCTGGACTAAATAGGTGGCGTAGGCGCCAACCATCAGCAACTCGCCGTGCGCCATGTTGATCACGCCCATCACGCCGTAGGTGATGGCGAGCCCCAGCGCGGCCAGCAGCAGGATGCTGCCGAGCGACAGGCCGGTGAACACCTGGCCCAGCATTTCACCCAGCGCCAGCCGTGACTCGATCGCCTTGACCGCCTTGGCGGCAGCCGCACGCACCCGCGCATCCGGCTCGTTGCCCGGCTTCACCAGCGGCAGCAGCAGGCCGCGTGTCGCCGGGCTGGTGCTGTCGGCCAGCGCCACCACGGCGGCCAGCCGGTCCGACACCCGCGGGCTGGCCAGGCTGGCCTGGGCATGCGCCAGCTGCAACACCGCCTTGATTTCGGCGTCGGCCTCCCTTGCCATGGCTTGCGCCAGCACCGGCATCAGCTCGGCGTCCGCGCTGCCCTGCAACGATTGTGCCGCCGCCAGCCGCACGCCGCGATCGGCGTCCTGCAGGCGCAGCGCCGCGAGCACGCCCGACAGATGCGAACGCACCCGGCTGTTGACGCTGACGGATTCATAGGTCTCCGGCACCGGCTTGATTTCGGCCCCGCTGGCGGCGTCGAGCGCGCGTTCGCCGTCCAGCACGAACACCGTATCGCCGCTGACCAGCAGTTCATCGTCGGCCATCGCCTGCAGCAAGCTGGCGGCCCCGGGCTGGCTGCCCAGTTGCTGGATCGCGGCGATCCTGGCATCGGAGTCTTCCGCCGCCAGCTTTTTCACCACGGCAGGGTCGAGCACCGTCGCATCGGGTACAGCGGCGGCAGGCAGGGCAAACAGCCAGAGAAGGATTACAAAAAGGGGGCGTGTCATGGCTCGGGTATCGTGGCGTGATCGAATGTCCGTCATTCCCGCGCAGGCTGGATGCCTGCGCTGCGCGGGAATGACGCCCCCGGTGCGAGGGCGTCGAAGCAGGATTACTTGCTGTCGGGCACGTCCTTCTTCTTGTCGTTGCCGGCGATGTAGGGGCTCCACGGCTGGGCGCGGACCGGGCCTTTGGTCTTCCACACTACGTTGAACTGTCCATCAGCCTTGATTTCGCCAATGAACACCGGCTTGTGAAGGTGATGGTTTTTTTCGTCCATCTTGATGACGAAGCCATCCGGCGCGTTGAAGGTCTGACCGCCCATCGCGGCAATGACCTTGTCCACGTCGGTTGACTTGGCCTTCTCGACCGCCTGCTTCCACATGTAGATGCCGATGTAAGTAGCCTCCATCGGGTCGTTGGTGACCACAGTGTCGGCATTGGGCAACTTGTTCTTCTTCGCCCAATCCTTGTACATGGCGATGAACTTGGTGTTCTGCGGGTTTTTGATCGACTCGAAGTAGTTCCAGGCGGCTAGATGACCCACCAGCGGTTTGGTATCGACGCCACGCAGCTCTTCTTCGCCCACCGAGAACGCGACCACCGGCACGTCCGACGCCTTCAGGCCGGCGTTGCCGAGTTCCTTGTAGAACGGCACATTGGAGTCGCCGTTGATGGTGGACACCACGGCGGTCTTCTTGCCCTCGCCGGCGAACTTCTTGACCTTGGCGATGATGGTCTGGTAGTCGCTATGACCGAACGGGGTGTACTCCTCCATGATGTCGGCGTCCTTCACCCCCTTGGATTTGAGGAAGGCGCGCAGGATCTTGTTGGTGGTGCGCGGATACACATAGTCGGTGCCCAGCAGCACAAAGCGCTTGGCCGAACCGCCGTCCTTGCTCATCAGGTATTCGACCGCAGGAATGGCTTGCTGGTTGGGCGCCGCGCCGGTGTAGAACACGTTTTTCTCCAGTTCCTCACCCTCGTATTGCACCGGGTAGAACAGCAGGCCGTTCAGCTCCTTGAACACCGGCAGCACCGATTTGCGCGACACCGACGTCCAGCAGCCGAACACCACGTCGACCTTATCCTTCGACAGCAGCTGGCGCGACTTCTCGGCGAACAGCGGCCAGTTGGAGGCCGGATCGACCACCACCGGCACCAGCTTCTTGCCCATCACACCGCCGGCCTTGTTGATTTCGGCAATCGTCATCAGCGCGGTTTCCTTCAGCGCGGTTTCGGAGATGGCCATGGTGCCGGACAGCGAATGCAGGATGCCGACCTTGATGGTATCGGCGGCGAG
>NCHD01000190.1 GCA_002257045.1 Hydrogenophilales bacterium 16-61-112
GCACGTAGCCGTCGGTCACGGGTTGGCTCGCGGTGTAACCCAGGTTGAAGAGCAGGCCCGTGAGGTCGATGCGGTCGGCATAGGGCGTGAAGTCGACGAGGGTGTCGCCGGCATCGCGCATCGAGACGTAGACGAAGCGGTCGCCGCCGGCGCCGCCGGTCAGCGTGTCGGCACCGATGCCGCCGCGCAGGATGTCGTCGCCGGCGGTGCCGACGATCGTGTTGCGGGCGGCGTTGCCGTTGAAGGTCTGGCCGGCGACGATTGCGCTGACGTTGAGGTCGATCAGGCGGCCGTAGCGGTCGAAGGCATTTTCTTCGCCGTACAGATTCACCGTGATCTCGTCGCCGTCAGCCGCGTTGACGCGCTGCAGGCCGCCCGCTGCCTTGGGCGTAGCGATCAGATCGGCCAGCGCCTGCTGGTAAGTAATGGAGAAGGGATTATTCTCGAACACCACACCATTGGCGGCAAACGGATAGTTGTCGCCGCCGTTGGCGGTGAAGTCGATGGTGGTGAACGAGAAGCTGCGGTCGGTATTCACCACCACGCCGTTGTCGATCAGCACGGTGCCGTCGTCGAGCACCACGCGACGGATGCGGTCGCCGGTGCCGACATCGGCCGCGCCGGTTGCGCTGGCGGCGCCGACGGCGTGTTCGAGAATGTCCTTCAGCTGCGTGGCGTTCATTGCCGGGGCGCGCTTGACCAGGTTGGTGAAGGTCAGGATGTTGAAGGTGTCGCCCAAAGTCACGTTGCCGGGCACGCCGAGACTGGCGCGGATGCCGCCGCCGTTCTGGATGGCGACGTCGGTGTTGCCTGCAAAGCGCATCGCATCGGCCACCAGATTGCCCATGCCGGTTTCGGCGTTGCGCACGCCTTCGGTGTACTGGCAAGGCGCCGGGGTGCAGGAGGCGTGCGTCGGGCCGTTGAGCTTGATTGCGGTGGTGCCGATGACTTGCGCATTGAGCGCACTGACATAGTTCAGCACCGGGGTGACCACCGCAGCGTTCAGGGTGGCGTCGGGCGTCACCCTGTCGGCATCGGCGGCAGCGCCAGACACGCGGATCATGCGGGTGTCGTCGAGGCTGACGACCTGGCCGGTAGCGTCGTCGAGCGTGAATTTCACTTCGCCGACGTAGCGGTTGCCGAAGTGGCCAGTGACGACCGGGATGGACTTGCCGTCCAGATCGATAGAGTAGACCGGATGCGTATTGAAGGTCGGTGCGATGACCGGCGCGCCATAGCTCAGGATGTGCACATCGTCGGGGTCGGACATCAGTTCGTGGCCGCCGCCGGAGATCACCATGTCAATGCCGCGCAGGCCGGGCACCAGGGTGTTGATCTCGTTCTGCGCGCCTTGCAGATGGCTCATGACGATGACGACGGTGACGCCTTCAGCGTTGCGCAGACGGTCGATCTCGGCCTGAACCAGCGGCAGCATGGCGGCCAGGTTCTGGGCTTCGGTGTTGGCTGCGCTCCAGTTCTTCATGATGCCGGCGGGTGGAGACGAAATGCCGGGCAGCAGCGGCGTGGTGGCGCCGACGATGCCGACTTTCTTGCCGCCGGCGGTGGTGATGATCTTGGACGGCGCGACCACACCCGATGCGGCCAGACCTGCCAGCTCGGGCGACACGCTGAAGTCGAGGTTGGTCGACAGATA
>NCHD01000056.1 GCA_002257045.1 Hydrogenophilales bacterium 16-61-112
CGTGTCGATGCCGAGGCGATGGAAGATCAGCGAGAGCTCGTTCATCAGCGCGATGTTCAGATCGCGCTGGGTGTTTTCGATCACCTTGGCGGCTTCGGCCACCTTGATGCTGCTGGCGCGGTGGACGCCGGCGGTGATCACGCTGCTGTAGAGCTCGGCCACCTTGTCGAGGGTGGCGGCGTCGTCGCCCGACACCACTTTCACGATCTTGGTAATGGTGCGTTCCTTGTCGCCGGGGTTGACGCGCTCGGGCGAGTAGCCGACGTGGAAGTCCTGCAGCCATGTCATGCCCGACTGTTTTTCCAGGATCGGGATGCAGACCTCTTCGGTGGCGCCGGGGTAGACTGTGGATTCGTAAATGACCGTTGCGCCCTTTTTCATGTGCTTGCCGACGGTGGTGCTTGACCCGACCAGCGGCGAGAAATCGGGGATGTGCGCCGCGTCGACCGGGGTCGGCACGGCGACGATGATGAAGTCGGCGCGGGCGAGGTCGGCGGGGTCGGTGCTCACCGTCAATTGAGTTGCAGCCTTGAGGTCGTCCGTTGAGACTTCGCCGGTGGGGTCGCAGAATCGACGGTACGCCTCGATTTTTTCAACCGAAAGGTCGTAACCGATGGTGGTCATTTTCTTGCCGAATTCCACCGCCAATGGCAGACCTACATAGCCCAGCCCTACAACCGCAACAACGCTCATGCTTGGATTCCCTTATGAATAGACTGTCTATGCAACTGCCCGGATTGTATCGAATTTGTATGGCATTACCCGTCCGCATGCGGCGGCCGGATGCCTCAAGCTTGAGCAAGCGGCATGCCATTGCGCCGTTGTGGGCATTCTTCAGCCTGGTCTTGCTGGGTGCGTCAATCAGCCTCGCCGCCCGCGCCGATGTCGCCGACATGGTGCTCAAGATCAAACCCGCGGTTGTCGGGGTCGGCACCTACAGCCCGACTGGCCGCCCGCCAGGCAATCTCAAGGGAACGGGTTTCGGCGTGCTCGACGGCAGCTATGTGGTGACCTGCGCGCATATTTTTCCCAAGCCGCTCGACACCGAAAAAAACGAAACGATCGCTATTTTTCTCGGCCGTGACCGCGAGGTGGCCGTGCGCAGCGCACAACTGGTCGCCATCGACAAGGCACACGATCTCGCGCTGCTGAAAGTGTCCGGCGCGCCGCTGGCCGCCGTTCAGCTGGGCGATTCGTCGCGCGCGCGTGAAGGCTGGCAGTTGTATTTCACCGGCTACCCGATCGGATCGGTGCTGGGCCTCAATCCGTCGACGCATCGCGCCGGCCTGGCGGCCATCGTCCCCATTTTTACGCCGGTGGCCAGCGCGGCACAGCTCAATGTGCGCGCGCTGAAACAGGCGAACAGCGGTTACGAGGTATTCGAGCTCGACGCCATCGCCTACCCCGGAAACAGCGGCAGCCCGCTGTGGCATCCCGACACCGGCGAAGTGCTGGGCGTGCTCAACTCGGTGTACATCAAGGGCGCGAAAGAGACGGCGCTCTCCGCGCCCAGCGGTCTCAGTTATGCGATCCCGGTGAAGTACGTGCACGCCCTGCTGGAGCGGGCGCTGTCGGCCGGCAAGTAAGCCGGGCTACATGCCTTCGGTCAGGCTGAAGCCGAGCCCAAACGACTGCTGGCTGTGGTTGTAGTCGATCAGCGACTCGCCATAGCCGTTGAAATACTGCACGTAGCCTTTGAGCCGCCCGTACAGCGGAAAACTCCAGTTGAGCTTCAGCGCGCCGCGATTGTCCTCGCGCTTGAAATTGTTGCGCAGCAGAACCGAGTAGGCGTGGCTGCCGTCGCGATACGTCAGCTGCAGGTCGCCGCTGCCCATGTAGTCCTCGATATCCGGATTGTCGTCGTTTGCTGTGCTTTCGGGCAGGCGATACCAGGGCCGAATCAGCACGGCAAGGTTGTCGCGCTCGAAACCGAATTGCGCGTAGACGCGGTTCCAGCTGCGCGACAGGCTTTCGGGGCGGCCGTTGGACTGGTGGTTGAAGCCGAAATTGATGAAACGGCCGCGAAATCCGGCAATTTCATAGTTGGTGCGCCATACCAGCATCGCTTCGGGTTCGTAGTTGGTTTCGCGGAACGGCGATGAAATGGTGTCGTTGTAGGCCTGCCAGAACGAGGTAATGGTGTAGCCCACCCACAAATCGAAATCGTCGTGACCGAACATGCCTTCCATCGCCTTGATCTTGAAGCTCAACTGCAATTCGGTTTCGAGGCTGTCCAATCCCAGGCCGGGCGAAGTGAAGGTGCCCTTGAAGGGCGTGTCGTTGGGCGAGCTGCTGTACTTCAGCGGCAGAAAGTAATTGGGCCGGTGCGGGCGAAACAGGTAAGCGCCCTGCTTGGCGGCGTCGTCGAGCTCCCAGTGGCGCGACAGCGTCGACAGCAACTGGGGGTCATCGGGTTGTGGCAGCGCTGCCACAACGGGTGCGTCCGGCGCGGCGTGCGGCGTGGCGCCAGCGTCTGCCAGGGGGGCGGCCACCGCCTCGGGCTGGGCCTTGCCTGCGACCTGGTCGTAACACGTCAGGCGATCGATGTCCGCCGGGATGGCGCTGCAGCGTTCCCAATCGGCCACTGCGGGGGTTTGCGCATGGGCGGTTCCGGACAACAGTCCCGCGCACAGCAAGGCGAGCGGCAGGGCAGAGAAGGGAGGTTTGTTGAATGCGGTCACACGGGTTCCTAATCGAGATCGACGCTGGTGCCGGAAGTCGGCGCCATGGCGTTCCAGCCAAGCTGGCTTTGCAGGTCGGCGGCGAAGCTGGTCGCAACGGACGCTTCACCATGTACCACAAAGACCTGCCGCGGCTTGTTTTTAAAATGCCCCAGCCAGCCCAGCAGCGCGGTGCGGTCGGCATGCGCCGACAGTCCGCCCAGGGTGTAGAGGTCGGCGCGCACCGGAATGTCCTCACCGAGCAGGCGCACGCGTTTGGCGCCATCGACCAGGCGGCGGCCGAAGGTGCCGGCGGCCTGGAAGCCGGTAATGATAATGCTGGATTCGCGGCGTCCCAGATTGGCGCGCAGGTGGAACTTGATGCGCCCGGCTTCGCAGATGCCGCTGGCCGAAATGATGACGGCGCCGCCGGTGATGCGGTCGAGCGACTTCGACTCTTCGACGTCCTCGACGAATTCGAGCTTGCGAAAATACGCCGCGCCGCCGTGGCGCCCCATCAGCGCGTGGATTTCGGCGTCGAGCAGTTCCATGTGCCTGTAGGTAATTTCGGTGGCGGCGGTGGCCATCGGCGAATCGACGAACACGGTCAGCTTGGGGAGGCGCGCCTGCCGCGTCAGGTCGGCCAGCAGATAGAGCATGTCCTGCGTGCGGCCCACCGCGAAGGCCGGAATGATGACGTTGCCGCCCTTGCGCTCGATGGTGTCGGTGATCGCCTCCACCAGCTCATCCAGCGTTGCTTCCATGCTCTTGTGCTCGCGGTTGCCATAGGTCGATTCCACCAGCAGGTAGTCGGCGTCGAAAATCGGCGTCGGGTCGCGCAGCAAGGGGCGCGCGGGCTGGCCGAGGTCGCCGGAAAACACGATCTTGCGGCGCCGCGTCCCTTCGCCCACCCACACTTCGACGATGGCCGAGCCGAGAATGTGGCCGGCGTCGCGGAAGATGCAGCGCACCTGCGGATGTGGCGTGATTTCTTCGTTGTATTCGACCGCTTCCAGATGCTTCAACGAGGCCTGTGCCTGCGCCACGGTGTACAACGGCGCGGTGTCGCGCGGCGGCATACCCTGTGCGGCCTCACGCTTGGCGATGCGCTGGCGAAAACGGTTGAGGTTGGCGTACTCGGCCTCTTTTTCCTGGATGTGCGCCGAATCCGGCAGCATCACCGCCAGCAGATCGCACGTAGCGCGCGTGGTGTGGATCGTGCCCTTGAAACCGAGCGCGACTAGACGCGGCAGCAGGCCCGAATGGTCGATGTGCGCATGGGTGAGGAGGACGAAGTCGATGCTGCGCGGATCGAAATTGAACGCGCGGTAGTTCTTGGTGTGGGTCTCGCGTCCGCCCTGGAACATGCCGCAATCCACCAGAAAACGCACGCCGTCGGCTTCAACCAGGTAGCTGGCGCCCGTCACCTCGCGTGCAGCACCCAGAAAAGTCAGTTTCATGGCAGTCTCATTTTTCGGTTCTTCGTAAACCTTGCCGTCGCGGATAGCGAGAAAACGATACGGCGCTCGCCCCGCGCAGTTGGGCTGTTCGGAAAGCGGGTATTCAATATTTTGCACAATGCAGCATCGGTTGCCGGCTTGAGCATCACGACCGAAGCATTTCTTGCCATTCCGGCAGGCAAAGCTGCCATGTGGGCATCAGGCGCGGAAACCTTTCCATTCCGGCAAGTGCGCTGTGCAAGCTATTCCAGCGTATCAAATCAAATGAATCCCGATACAGGTACGCCACCCAGTCCGCCAGTAGCACGGCTGCATAGGTTTCTGCATCGCGGGCATCGCAGAGTGAAAGTCCGGCACTGTGCTGGTATCCAGCCACAATGGTTGCCGCGTCATAGCCCCAGCGATGCAGTGCAATCGCTGCCGTACCGGCAAGAAATGTCACCTCTTCGGGCAAACTCAATTCTGCTGCAGAGGCAACAGGATCGAGTGCCTCCGGAAATTCCGAGAAATGCAGGCCGGCAAACAAGGCTTCTACATGCGCCGCCAGTTCGGGTGTGTTCGCCATGTGCCAGAAATTAAAGACCACGGTTTGGCGTGGCTGGGTCACTTCGGTCACGCCATGATACGAATTCGCGTGGAGCAGGAAGCCAAAGGCTGTGTTGTATTCAGGGTTAACACGGAATTCGGCTTCGCCCTCGGGCGTTGAGAATAATTCCAGCACGCCACCCTGTTCAGCTTGCCATTGCTTATTGAACTGCACGACCAGTCGCGCAATTTCATAGCCTAATAGGGGCCGGTCGCTGTGTATGCCAATGACGTGCCCGGGCAGCATGCGTTGAGCCGTGACCTGCACACGATTGACGAGTGGCAAGCCCGTAATCTCGCGCATTCTGGCGAGTATTTCGGTCTGAAACGTTGCGGGAATGATCGCGGTCACGTCACTAAGTGAACAGCGGTAAAACACTCCGTCCTGATGCTGCCACTCAATGTCTTGCGCAAATAGCCGCTCAAGCGCAGCGCACTGTGCTTCGGAGAATGCGGCATTCACCAGGAAAAAAGGGAATGGGTGAAGGTGGGGGTCGGGTTGTAAGAGCAAGGATTGGACTCAACTATGAATGATGTGTGAACGTTTTGGGCCGATGATTTCCTGAGCTCCTTTTACATCAACCTTTAACGTCCTGCGTTTGTCCCCAGCGCGCTCGCCGCTCAATCCAGCGCCCGCCCCTCGCCCGCTTCTTCGTACGTCTTGCCGTCGCGGATGTGGTAAATCCGCTTGAAGGTCGGAATGATCTTCTCGTCGTGGGTGACGACGATGATGGCGATGCGGAACGCCTGTGCCAGATGGTTGAGAATTTTCACCACGGTCAGCGCGCGCACGCTGTCGAGCGCGGCGGTCGGCTCGTCGGCGAGGATGATTGGCGGCTTGTTGGCGAGCGCACGCGCAATCGCCACCCGCTGCTGCTCACCGCCGGAAAGCTCGGAAATGCGCGCCTGCGCGCGGTGCTGCACGTCAAGCGCGGTGAGCATGTCGAGCGCGATTTCGCGCGCACGGGCATTTGGCACGCCCGCCAGCATCGGCAGCAGCGCGACGTTGTCGGTGGCGTCGAGAAAGGGAATCAGATACGCAGCCTGGAACACGAAACCGATGCGGTCGCGGCGCAGCGCGCGCAGATCGCGGGTTTTCCAGCCGTTGTCGTAGATCACTTCGCCGCCGAGGGTGAAGCGGCCTGCAGTCGGCTCGATCACCGCGCCCAGGCATTTCAGCAGTGTGGTCTTGCCGGAGCCGGACGGGCCGATCAGGCCGACGACTTCGCCCGGATAGACCCTCATGTCGACGCCCTTCAGTGCATCGACTGCCGCGCTGCCGCTGCCGTAGCGCTTGGTGAGGCCTTCGATGAGGATGGCAGGCTGGCTTGGATCTATGTCAGCCACCGATTGCCTCCGCCGGGTCGATTTTGAGCGCGGCACGAATCGCCAACAGCGAGGCCAGCGCGCATACCACCAGCGTCAGCACGAAGGCACGCGCGGCGTCGCCGGTTTCGAGCAGCACATATTTGGGGAAGGCCGGTGCCCACAGCGTGGCGGCAAACTTGCCGACAAAAAAACCGATCACGCCGAGGCCCAGTGCCTCCTGCATGATCATCGCGGCGATGGTGCGGTCGCGTGTGCCGATGAGTTTAAGCACGGCGATTTCCTTGATCTTGCCGAGCGTCATCGTGTAGATGATGAAGGCGACGATGGCCGCGCTCACCACTGCCAGAATCACCAGAAACAGGCCGATCTGTTTGGCGGCGGTGGCGATCAGCTTGGCTACCAGGATGTCTGCCATGTCGTCGCGCGTATACGCCGTGTAACGCTGCCAGCGCGCGATGGTGTCGGCCACGTCGCGCGCATCGACGCCCGGTTGCAGCCGCAGCAGCACGGCGTTGACCTTGTGGCTGGAAGCCTGGATCGCCTCCACCGCCTCAAGCACGCCGGGCTGGACTGGGCGGTTGATGGCCGGGTTGGCGGCGAGCCGCTGGCGGTCCTCGACGATGGCGTCGTTGTCTTTGAGGAACTGCGCTTCCTGCGCATCTTTCAGCGGAATGAACAGCATCGGGTCGCCGCCGGACGACACCATGCGCCGGGTCAGGCCGACCACGGTGTAATCGTTGCGGCGGATGCGCACGATGTCGCCCACCTGGAAACCGGTTTTGGCGTCAGCCACCGCCTCGTAATGCGCGCGGGCGATCGGTTGGCCTGCTACCAGAAACGCCGGCCCACCGGGCTTGCCGGGCTCGTAACCCGCCACCATCACGCGCTGCGATTTGCCCTGCTGCGCCACCTGCATGGTGAGGTAGGCAACGTTGCCGGTCTGCGCGACGCCCTCCAGCCCCAGCAGCGCGCGATAGAGATCGTCCGGCACGCTGGAGGGTTCGGCGAAGGGCCCGAGGGTGTTCTGCTGCACCACCCAGACGTCGGCGTCGACTGCGCGCAGCAGCACCTTGGCGTCGTCGACCATGCCGCGATACACCCCGGCCATGGTCAGCGTCACCCCGATCAGCAGGCCCAGCCCCAGCCCGGTGAGCAAATAGCTTTTGAGATGGTGGGCAATGTCGCGCCCGGCCAGGTTAATCATGGGCGTGGTTGATCATGGCGGCGTGAGGCGTTGTTCGCTTACCCGAGCGCCGTCGTCGAGTTGTTTCGCGCTGTAAACAACCAGACGGTCGCCAGCATTCAGCCCGGAGACGATCTGCACCCGCTCGGCGGTCTGCACGCCCGGCTGCACCGGCTGGAAGCGCGCGCGGCCGGCTACCACCTGCCACACGCCGGTTTGTCCCTTGAACTGCGCCAGCGCGGCGCGCGGCACGGTGAGCACATCGCGCGCGCCGGGCAGCTGGATGGTCACTTCTGCCAGCTCGGCCAGATACAACTGCGCCGGGGGCGGATCGAAGGCCACATCGACGATCCGTTCCTCGGTCACCGCATCGCTTTGCAACTCGATGCGCGCCACTTTGCCCGGCAGCACCGCGCCTGGTGCCGCGCGCAGCACGATGGCCGCCGTCTGCCCCACCGCGACGCCCCCCGCGCGCGCCTGATCGATGCGGGCGCGCACCCACAACTGACCCGGATCGACCAGCCGCAACACCGCCTGCCCAGCCACCACGGTGGTGCCCGGCTCGGCTTCGCGCGCGGTCACTACGCCGTCTATCGGGCTGAGTAAGTTAAGGTTGTTGCTTACCTGCTGGATGCCACGCAATTCGGCTTCGGCCCGGCTGATGTCGCGTTGCGCGCCGGTCGCGTTGGCGCGCGCGGCGGCCAGCGCGGCCTCGGCGGCGGCGGCTTCGTTGCGGCGACTGTCGGCCATTTCCCTGGCGACAAAACCCTGTTTTGCCAGCGCCTGATAGCGAGCGTGGTTGGCCTGCGCCAGCCGCACGCGGCTTTCGGCCTCGGCCACTTGCGCCTGCGCCGCCTGTGCAGTTTGACGCGTGCGCGCCGCCGCACTGGCCGCCGCTTCGCCGCGCTGGCGCAAATCCACCGGATCGATTTCGGCCAGCAACTGGCCGCTGCGCACCCGGTCGCCCTGATCCACCCACACCCGCAACAGCCGTCCGGCCTGGGTCGGTCCCACCGTGTAGGCGCGCCGCGCTTCCACCGTGCCGATGCCATATACAGTGGGGCTAAGATCAGTTCGGGTGGCGCTAGCGATCTCCACCCCAACCGGCGCCAGCGGCCCGCGCGTGGTCAACAACCAGACAAAGGCGGCGACAAAGGCCAGCGCGCCGAGCGCGAGGATGAGCGTGCGCTTGCCGGGTTTCAGGGCATCGAGTTTCATGCGGATCAGGGGTTGTCGTTGCAAATGGAGGTCTGGATCTGACAAGTCGCGCGGCAAAGCCACACACTGCCAATTGACAGATTTGTATGCTTCATGGGGATTCCTTGCGTAAGTTGTCTGACGACAGGATGCTTGATGCTCGCACTAATAGGAAAGGCGCCGCAAGCGCGATGGCTACCGTGTCATTGTCAACCTTGGGCGTGCTGATTCTGGCTTTTGTCGCGGCCACGCGCGCAACTGCCTTACTGCGTCTGGCTGGCGGCTCTACTTGATCAGGGTTCGAGCGACAGGTTCAACGCCCGCAATACACGTTCGGCCAGCAGCGTCATTTCGTCTGGCGTGATCACATACGGCGGCATCAGGTAGACCGTGTTGCCAATCGGGCGGATGAACACACCCTGCGCCAGCGCTGCAACATGAAAACGGCTGGCGAAATCGGAGTCGGCATCGACCACGTCAAATGCCCAGATCATGCCTGTATGGCGGAAGTGACACGCGCGTGTGTGAGCGGCCACTTCTGCCAGAGCGATTGTCATTTCTAGTGACTTGATTCGATTGGCAGCGATGATCTGATCGGTTTCAAAAATGTCCAGCACCGCCAGCGCCGCCCGGCAGGCGAGCGGATTACCGGTGTAGGAATGCGAATGCAGGAAGCCGCGCGCGGTGGCATCGTCGTAAAACGCGGCGTAGATAGTGTCGGTGGTCAGCACGGCTGATAGCGGCAGGTAGCCCCCGGTGATGCCTTTCGACAGGCAGATGAAGTCTGGCCGAATGTTGCTTTGTTCGCAGGCAAACAGCGTCCCGGTGCGGCCGAAACCCACCGCAATCTCGTCGGCGATCAGGTGTACGCCGTATCGGTCACACAACTCGCGTGCCCGGGTGAGATAGATCGGGTGGTACATCGCCATCCCCGCCGCGCCCTGTACCAGCGGCTCGACGATGAAAGCAGCGGTGGTGGCGGCGTGCTCGGCCAGATGGGCTTCCAGCGCAGCCGCGCAGCGCAGGGCAAAGGCTTCGGCGGATTCGCCGGGTTCGGCCAACCTTGCATCCGGGGTGGGCACCTGTACCGAATGCCGCAACAGGGGCGCGTAAGTGTCCTTGAACAGCGGAATATCGGTCACCGACAGTGCGCCGACGGTTTCGCCGTGGTAGCCGTTTTGCAGGCTGACAAAGCCGTTCTTTTTCGCCTGGCCTGAGGTGCGCCAGAAGTGAGCGCTCATTTTCAGCGCGATTTCGGTGGCTGACGCGCCATCCGATCCGTAGAACGCGTGACCCAGCCCGGTAAGCGCTGCCAGCCGTTCCGATAGTTCGACCACTGGCGCGTGGGTCGCCCCGGCCAGCATCACGTGCTCGATTTTGCCGAGCTGGTCGATGATCGCTGCATTGATGCGCGGGTTGCAGTGGCCGAACAGGTTGACCCACCAGCTCGAAATGGCGTCGAAGTAGCGCCGCCCGTCGGTGTCGATCAGCCATGCGCCCTCGCCGCGCGCAATCGCCAGCGGCGGCAGCGCCTCCATCTGCTTCATCTGGGTACAGGGGTGCCAGACGGCCGCGCGGGTGCGCGCGATCAGGTCTTCTGCCCCGGATTTCTGCGTGCGTCCCGACATTTATATCGTCTCCACCCTTGAAATTGTCATCTTGCGCCCCTACTATTAGCACTCGACGGCGATGAGTGCTAATACTCTCTCCGCTTCTTTTTTTGGCCGCCTAATCCGTTTTACCGGATTGGCTACCCTATTTCGCAACGCAATGGAGACTTTGCAATGAAAATCCGTCCTCTGCACGACCGAGTGATTGTCAAACGCATGGAAGAAGAGCGCAAGACCGCTTCTGGTATCGTGATCCCTGACGCCGCCACCGAAAAGCCCGACCAGGGCGAAATCATCGCCGTCGGCACCGGCAAGAAAGACGACCAGGGCAAACTGATCTCGCTGGATGTGAAAGTCGGCGACCGCGTGCTGTTCGGCAAATACGCCGGCCAGACCGTCAAGGTCGATGGCGACGAACTGCTGGTGATGCGCGAAGAAGACATCATGGGCGTGGTTGAGAAGTAATTGCTTCAGCGTGAGCAAGTACTCACACCGACGTTCCAACCGTATTAAATTCAGGAGTTAAAACATGGCTGCAAAAGACGTACGTTTTGGTGATTCAGCGCGTGCCCGCATGGTGGCAGGCGTCAATATTCTGGCTGATGCCGTTAAAGTGACCCTCGGCCCGAAAGGCCGCAACGTGGTGCTCGACCGTTCCTAC
>NCHD01000191.1 GCA_002257045.1 Hydrogenophilales bacterium 16-61-112
CGCTGTGCCATCCTGGTATGCGGATGGCAATTGGCTGCCCTGATCGTATCCCATGGTCTTCAGGCCATTGAGCGCCACCTGGTCGCGTTGTCCGGGTGGCGCGGCTTCGACGGCTTCGACCAATGCCAACGCGGCATTCGTATTTCCCGGATCCTTGAGCGGATCGTAACTGACGCCCACTCCGCGGGACGAGCTTTGATTGGCCTGTTGGGTGAGGTCTTCCGCCTGGCGGAATTCCGCTTGTGCTTGGTCGAGGTGCGTGCGCCGACTGCTTAATGTCGCACCTGTAGTTTGGCTGTCCGCATCCAGACCAAGCACCGAATGGCGGAAATCGCGGTCTTTCTCCAGCCGATCGAAGAATGCCTGCCTCGCATCTGCATTGCCCAGCACCGTGCTTTTCTCGCCAGTGCTACTTTGCTTCTGAATCCCGGCCGCATATTCCTGCGCAAGATCGACTCCAGCGTCAAGCTTGGCTTTGACCCCGATTCTTCCGCTTCTCGATTCCCGCGACTGGATGCCCCCGTCACCCGAAGCCAGATCCTTGCTGGCTGCCGGCGTCACAGTCTGGGACTCTCCGATGCCAGTATCTCCGCCTGCGCCTGCCTGAACCTTTCCTTTTTGTGATGCCCGGTTAGATGTCGTATAAGTGGCGCCGCTCCCCGACTCATCACCTGAACTTGCAGACATACCAAATGATCCCGTGAAATCTCCTCCCGAGCTCAATCTGCCGCCAAAACCACTCTGGTTGGTGGTTGCGAGCGAAGACAGGTGGGCACGGGCTTTGGACAGGATGGTTTCTTCCGCCTTCCCTGCAGCGATGGTATGGGCTTGCCCGGCCGATGTATGTTTACCGGCTTGCTGGAGAAGACCGGCGTTCTGGCCGGCTGTGACAGAAGCCCCAACCCTCATGGCATTCATAGGTTGCGCTGCTGTAGACGTTCCATTTCCATACGACGACATCACCGTACCGTCCGCTCCGACAGCCTGGTCGATCGCGGCACCATGCCGGTTCATCGGCGCGGTATTCCACTGGTCTGCGCTTCTATTGTTCGCGCTCCAGTTTCCCATGGTGACATTGCCCCATTGGGTGTTGCCAGCGCTGATATTCCCGGTTCCGACCTGCGCGCCAGCGGCCTGAGCGGAGGAATTTGCCGGGCTCATGACGCCTGATATGACGCTGGTGAAAGATGCCGCGCTGACATTGGTCAGCATG
>NCHD01000057.1 GCA_002257045.1 Hydrogenophilales bacterium 16-61-112
TGACATCACAAAATAAATGGCGCGATATTGATGCAGGCGGGGGGCTGGGGCAAGATGCGGGGATTGATATTTTTGAGGCTTTTTCTACAGCCTCGTTAGTTAAGTTTCACTTGCAATCTCACTCTGAAGTTTTTCCAGCGCATCTAGAATTCGGATGAATTTTTCACCAAAGGGCGTAACCGTATATTCCACGCGCGGAGGGACTTCGCTGTGAGCAACGCGCTCAATGATGCCAAATTCCATGTTTTTGCGCAGGCACTCGTTAAGCACTTTTGTAGTTAAGCCCTCAACATTGCGAACCATTTGCCCTGGTCGATTGATACCATTTGCCAAGAGTTGATAGACGGTAAGTGACCATTTGCAGCCATAGATGGCCTCCACCATGCGCGCACTCCGTACATGGGCGGATTTTCTGGAAAAAGTTTTATCTTGGCTGCTCATCAATATGCACCAATAAGTGACTACCGTACCAATTTGTACGTACTTCTCAGCAGGCCACAGAGTTCCATAAGCTACCCGCTCTTGCAACTACCAAGGATGCCTCTGATGGAAAACATAACTCAACCCTTAGCCCTGATAGTAGGCGGATCCAGTGGAATGGGCTTTGCAGCCGCGAAGCTTTTGTTGGAACGTGACATACACACTGTGATTGTGGGAAACGTGCTGAAAAAGCTGGAGACGGCAAAGCGCGAACTTTCCGCATTTGGCAATATTGAGGCTTTCCAAGCCAATTTATACGAGCCGAACGATGTGCAGTGCGTTGTTGCTTTTGCCGAGAACCACGGCCGCCACATCAAATACCTGGTGAATGCGGCAGGCTACTTCAAGCCCACGACATTCCTTGAACACACCCACAAGGACTATGACATCTACCTGGATTTGAACCGAGCCTCCTTTTTCATTTCACAGGCAGTAGCTAAGAACATGGCGGCGAACGGTGGCGGCTCGATTGTGCATATTGGGTCGATGTGGGCAAAACAAGCTATTAAAGCGACGCCTTCCTCTGCCTATTCGATGGCGAAGGCAGGATTGCACGCACTCACGCAACACATGGCGATGGAGCTGGCTGACCACAATATTCGGGTAAACGCAGTTTCACCAGCCGTGGTTAAAACGCCTATTTACGAGTCATTTATTGACCCAAGTAAAATTGACGAAACACTTGCTACATTCAACGGCTTTCATCCGATTGGTCGGATTGGCACACCAGAGGACGTTGCTAAAACCATTGCCTTTCTCCTCGGTGACGATGCCAGCTGGGTGACCGGTGCAATTTGGGATGTCGACGGCGGGGTCTTGGCTGGACGTAACTAAAACACTCAGGGTAGTTGGCTTTACGTACCCACCCCTCCTTGGTCCTGAAATATAACGTGGGGCTAAGGGACGGTGCGCTTTTGCGTCGCCCTCTCGAATGCAATGTTATGGCTGGGGTTTCTCATACCTTGCCGACTCCCAAACATGGAGTGCCTGTTTGCGGGTTTCCCCCCAGTGGTAGCCACCCAACTTGCCACTTTGCTGGATGACGCGGTGGCAGGGGATCAGGATCGCGACAGGGTTTGCGCCTACAGCTTGTCCCACGGCTCTGGCCGAACCTGGATGGCCGATTGCGGTTGCTATCTGGCTATAGCTCGCCACTTTTGCCGGCGGGATCTGCAACAAGGCTTTCCACACGCTGATCTGAAAATTCGTTCCGGAAACATGCAATGACAAGGGGCGATCCAGTTTCTTTTCTTCGCCGAACATGGTCTTGATCACGGCAAGCGTACGTTGACGATTTTCATGCACCGTCGCATGTGGCCACTTTTTATGTAAATCATGCAGGTGGCGATCGGCCTCCGCGTGCGCCAGGAACGCAAAACTACAGATGCCTCTGGGCGTGATGGCAATGAAAGCCTCGCCAAAGGGTGTGTCATGTACGGCATATTCAAGCGCCAAACCCGCGCCCCCCAGCTTGTATTCGCCGGGGGTAACCGCTTCCAGATGAACGAAGTGGTCATACAGCCGCGAACCACTGCTTAAACCCAGGGTGTCCGACACTTCAAGCAGCGGCTTCGACTCGCTCAGCAATTGCTTGGCGCGCTCCAGCGTGAGCACTTGCAAGAACCGTTTGGGGGTCACGCCCGCCCAGCGGCTGAAAAGTCGCTGGAAGTGGAAGGGGCTCAGGTGTAAATGCTGCGCGATTTCTTGCAGGGAGGGTTGACTGTTTACCCGGTTGGCGATGAAAGAAATGGCTTCAGCTATGCGGTCATAGTCAGACATCGGTATTTACCATGGCATGTAGACAAGGGCCTGTTCAGGTTCGATTGATGGAAACCCCGCCGTCAGCCAGCAGCGCCGATCCGGTGGTGAAGCTCGATGCGTCGGATGCGAGGTAGAGGGCCGATTTTGCGATCTCTTCCGGCAACGCCATACGCTTCAGGGCATGAAGTCCCTGCACGAAGGCTAATGTGTCGGGTGTATTGGCGAACGCCCGACCCATTGGGGTATCCGTGCCGCCCGGCAGGAGAGCGTTCACCCGGATTCCTTTGGGACCAAATTCGGCAGCGAGCGTCTGCGTGAGGCCGATGATCCCGGCTTTGCTCGCGGCATAGGCTGCCATGCCTGGCAGACCTACGGTGTAACCGACGAATGTCGACGTGAAGATCAGGGATCCGCCGTTCCGGTCAAGCATCGCGGGAAGCTGATACTTCGCGCCGAGGAAAGCGCTCGTCAGATTCGTCCTGATCGTGTCCTCCCACCCCGAGAGCGACACATCGGGCGTGGCGTTCATCTCGCCGGTCGTGCCCGCGTTATTGAAGGCCACATCGAGGCCGCCGAAGCGCTCTATGGCCAGTTCGACCAGGGCCTTCGCGAAGGCCTCGTCCTGGATGTCGCCGGCAAGTGCGACGGCATGACCGCCCGCCTGGGTGATTTCCTCGACGAGTGCGTCAAGTTCCGGTTGGCGTCGCGCGGCGATGACAAGCTTGGCACCCTCTCGGGCGAATAGTTTTGCTGTTGCATAACCGATCCCGGAACTTGCGCCGGTGATCAGGGCGACCTTGTTGGGCAGTGCAGACATTTGGCGAAACCTCTCATGGTTTGATTGTCGTCCTGGCAAGAACTTGTCCCAGTACGAGTGAACTATGGTGCTTTAAACACCCGCCTGCGACCCGTATCTTGCTATGTTTGAACCATGAGGTATTCGCTTAAGGTGGGCAGCTCACGCTCGGGTCCACCCGGTCAACCCAACGCCCGGATCGACTGCATCGGCGGCACGCGGGTGATGTGCCGTGTGGTGAGCCAGCCGCTCAGACCCACCAGCAGCGCACCGGCAGTCGGCAGCACAAGCCACAGCCAGGGGTGCAGACGCAGCGGCAGCTCGAACAGGCGCTGGGCAATCAGCGCCATGGCAATTTCGGCACAGGCACTGGCGAGCAGGCCAGCCAGCAATCCCAGGGCGATGAACTCGCTCCACAGGCTTTTGGCCAGATAGGCACGTTGTGCGCCCAGGGTGCGCAGCAGCACGGCTTCCTGCTGGCGGGCATCGAGGCTGGCCAGCAGCGTAGCGACGACGACGGCCATGCCGGCGGCAAGCAAAAAACCCAGCAGCAGCTGGATCGCGCCGATGATCTGCGCGAACACGGCTTCAATGTTGGCGATGACTTTATCCAGCGCGAGCACGGTGATGCCAGGAAAGGCCTTGACGAAGCCAGGCAGAACGCCGGCCTGGTTAGCCGGAACGTGGACGCTGGCGATGGCGCTGGCGGGCAGGGTGTCGAGCTGGCCGGGGGCGAAGATGACGAAGAAGTTGGGCTGCATCGAGTCCCACTTCACGCTGCGGATGCTGCCGATGCGTGCCGTGAGCATCTGGTCGCCGATCTGGAAGCCGAGCGTGTCGCCGACGGCCAGATTGAGCTGTTCGGCCATGCCGGACTCGACCGAGATGACGGCATCGCGCTGATTGCCGTGCCACTGTCCGGCGAGCACGGCGTTGTTGGCGGGCAGGGTGGCGGTCCAGGTGAGGTTGAGCTCGCGCCGCAGCGAGGGGTTGTCGCGGTCTTCCGGCGGCAGGGTGGCGGCGATGGGTGAGCCATTTTTGTTCACCAGGCGGCCGCGCACCATGGGATACAGCGCGGACGCCTGCAGCTGGTTCTGCCGCAGGAATGCCGTGACGTCGGCCTGCTGCTGCGGCGCGATATTCACCAGAAAATAATTCGGCGCATCGGGCGGCAGCTGGGCGCGCCAGCTGTCGACGAGGTCGCTGCGCACCAGCGCCAGCAGGGCGACGAGGAACAGCGCGAGGGTGAAGGCACCGAGCTGCACGGTGCTGTCGAAGCGGTGGCGCAGCAGTTGCGCCAGGCCAAAACGCAGTGGGCCATGGCTGAGTTTTTGCACTGCTTGTCCGCCCAGCAGCGCCAGCCGGGCGAGCAGGAACAGCACGCCGGCCAGCCCTGCCAGCGCGCCGACGAAGACGGCCACCAGTCTGGCATCGCCAGCGACCCACGCCACCAGCCCCAGCAGGGCGCTGCCGCTGACGGCGATGCTGATCCAGGCCGCCAGCGGCAGCGGCGGCAGTTCGCGCCGCAACACCCGCAGCGGCGACACGCGGATCAGGCGCATCAGCGCGGGCAGGCTGGCGCCCGCCAATGCCAGCAGGCCGCTGACCAACGCCACGCCGACAGGCGCGAGGCCGAGCGCGGGCAGGCGGGTGGCGGCGTCGGGCAGCACCATCAGCGCCAGCACCTGCTGCATCATCGCGCCGATCGCCACACCGAGCAGGCTGCCGAGCAGCCCCAGCGTCAGTAGCTGGACGGCATAGAGCGTGCGCAGCTGCGCCGTGGTGGCGCCCATGCAGCGCAGCAGCGCGGCCTGATCGTAATGGCGCAGCGCGTGTCGATGCGCGGCGATGGCAATGGCGGCCACCGACAGCAGCAGGCTGATCAGCGCGGTGAGCTGGATGTAACGGTCGGCGTTGGCGAACGCGCCGCGCACGGTTTCCACGCCCTCGCGCGAGCCGACGAGGCGCTGGGTGCTGTCGAGCGTGGGCTTCAGTGCTGCGCTGAACGCGGCCAGCGGTTTGGGTTCGCCGGCGAACTGGTACAGATAGCTGACGCGGCTGCCAGGCTGCAGCACGCGGGTGGCAGCCATTTCGTCGGCACGCAGGAACACGCGCGGCGCGAGGCCGAACACGCCGCCGAGCTGGCCGGGCTCTTGGGCCACCACGCCAGCGATGCGGAAGCGCATTTCGCCGATCTGCACGCGGTCGCCGACCTGCGCATTCAGCAGCGGCAGCAGCGAGGCGTCGACATAAATCGCACCAGGCGGCGGTTGCGCCGGGCGCACCATGCCGGGCTCGAACGGCCGTGCGGCGATGCGCACACTGCCGCGCAAGGGGTAGGCCGCGTCGACCGCGCGCAGGGTGGCAAGCTGGAAGGCATCGCCCCTGGCGACCATGCTGGTGAACTCGATGGCGCTGCTGGTGGTGAGCGTGTGCTGCGGCCAGCGCGTGATCGGACGCGGGCTGCTGACCAGCAGGTCGGCGCCGAGAAAGCCTGCGCCCTGTTCGCTCATCGCGCGCTTCAGGCGGTCGCCGAGAAAGCCGGTGGTGGCGACGCTGCCGACGCCGATGATGAGCGCCAGCAGCAGCACGCGCCATTCGCCGTTCGCGCGTTCGCGGCGCAACAACCAGAGGCCGAGCCGGGCAAAGCTCATGCTGCAGCAGCCTTGTTCACGTGACCGGCGACCAGATGAATCCGCCGCTGGCAGCGCGCCGCCAGCGCGTCGTCGTGGGTGACCAGAATGAGCGTGGTGTGGGCGGAGGCGTTGAGCTCGAACAACAGGTCGATGATGCGTGCGCCGGTGTCGGCATCGAGGTTGCCGGTGGGTTCGTCGGCAAACACGATTTCCGGATCGGTGGCGAAGGCGCGCGCCAGCGCGATGCGCTGCTGCTCGCCGCCCGACAGCTGGCGTGGGGTGTGGCCGGCGCGCGCGGTGAGGCCGACGCGGTCGAGCCAGTGGCTGGCGCGCTCGCGGGCGTCGGCGCGGCCCGCCAGTTCCAGCGGCAGCAGGATGTTTTCCAGCGCGGTCAGCGCAGGCAACAATTGAAACGACTGGAACACGAAGCCGATGCGCCCGGCACGCAGGCGGGCGCGGGCGTCTTCGTCGAGCGCGTTCAGGTTCTGGCCGAGCAGGAACAGTTCGCCGCTGCTGGGCTGGTCGAGTCCCGCCAGCAGCCCGAGCAGGGTCGACTTGCCGGAGCCCGACGCACCAGTGATGGCCAAGGTTTCACCGGCTTTGACGGCAAGCTCGACATCGCTGAGGATGACGAGCTTGCCGTCGGCGGTCGCAACGCGCTGGGACAGGGCGCGTGCAGCGACGACGGGGAACTGGGCAGGGGCGGAAGAGGTCATCAAGCGGGTGTCGGGTTAAGGTGAATCAATGAATTATCGTGTCTGCTTGTTGCTGTTGTGGGGATTGCCTGGATGGGCGGTCGCCAGTTCGTGCTCGTTGTTGATCGTCGGCGACAGCCTGAGTTCCGGCTATGGTCTGGCGCCGGGCACCAGTTGGGTGGCGAAACTCGATGCGCGGCTGAAAAAATCCGCTCCCGACTGGCGCGTGGTCAACGCCAGCGTGAGCGGCGACACCACGCAAAACGGCGTGCAACGGCTGCAGCCTGCGCTGGATCGGCAACGCCCGCAAGGCGTGCTGATCGAACTCGGCGGCAACGACGCCCTGCGCGGCATTCCGCCGGCCGAGATCAAACGCAATCTGCAAACCCTGATTCGCCAGTCCAGGGCGGCGGGCGCCTGGGTGGTGCTGTTCGACGTGCCCGTGCTGCCGAATTACGGCAAGCCCTATGCCCATCCACCCGAACGAAGCAGCACAGGCGCGGATGCTCGACGCGGTGTGGCCGACGCTGCAGCCGGAACTGCGCTGTCCGGTGAAAAAGCCATGAGCGACGCGACGTGTCCCTGCGGTTCGGGACGCACGCTGTCTGCCTGCTGCGGCCGCTACCACGAGGGCGAGCCGGCGCCGGACGCCGAAGCCCTGATGCGCTCGCGCTACAGCGCCTACGTGCTGGGACTGGAGGCCTATTTGAACGCGACCTGGCACCCCGATAGCCGTCCCGCAAGCCTGGCGCTCGATGCCCCGCCGCGTCCGCAATGGCTCGGTCTGGCGATCCGGTCGCACACGCAGCAGGACGATCGGCACGCGACGGTGGAATTCGTGGCGCGCTACAAGCTGAATGGCCGTGCGTTCAAGCAGCATGAAGTGAGCCGGTTCCAGAAGGTGGCGGGGCGCTGGCTGTATGTCGACGGCGAGACCGGCGAATAAACAGCACACCCGGGTACTGGCTGGCCGACGCGCTGCGCCTAATCAACCCAGGCGTGCCGAATCCGGCTCCAGGCGTGCCGCTCAGATCAGCGGGCGTCCGCGCAGGGGCAGGGCGTAATAATCGGCCAGGCGGTTGATCGCTGCGGGGTTGGTGAGCTTGAGTCGCCCGCTTTTGAGCGTATAGAGCCCGGCAGCCTGCAAGCGCTTCAGCGTTTTATTGGTGTGCACCAGCGACAGCCCCAGGGCGTCGGCAATGTGCTGCTGGTTGAGCGGCATCTGCACCCCGTCCGGGCTCCCCAGGCCGATGCTTTCAGCGCGCTTGAACAGGTGGACCAACAGCATCGCGATGCGCTCGGCCGCCGAGCGCCGTCCGACCGACAGCAGGTTTTCATCAACGATCAGTTCTTCGTGAGCACTGATCCAGGTGATATCGAAGCCCAACGCCGGATGGCTGCGATACAAGTCCCACAAGCGCTTGCTGGGGAATTCGCACAGCATGCTATCCGTCAGCGCCTCCACGCCGTGAGGCGAGGGCTGGCCGAGCTGATCCTGCAGGCCGATGAAATCCCCGGGTAACAGAAAATTGAGAATCTGCCGGCGTCCGTCATTGAGCGTGCGAAAGCGGAACGCCCAGCCCGACATCAGGGTAAAGAGTTCACCGGTATGGTCGCCTTCTCGCCTGATCGCGTTGCCTGCGGCCACGGCGACCTGACGTTTCCTGAAGGACTGGATGAAGGCAATCTCTGCCTCGGTGTTGGCCGAGAAGGCGTCGGTGACGCGCAACGGGCAGGATCGGCAGGGCGTTTCAGGTGGCATGCTGGCCTCGCTTGGAGTCAGGCCATGCCTGGTATGGAGTTGTCTGCATGGCCACTATGTCTTAGTTAATTGTGATGTGTTCGCCTGTCCGGTAATTTGTCGTTTACTTTTACGGAGCCGTCATGCCAGCACCTTATCAATTGATCTATCTGAGTTGCCTTGATCCGGCAACCTCGCCCGCCCGGGTGGCGGAAATCGTCCAGGCTGCGCGTTTGAAAAATGAACGGCATCAAATAAGAAGTGTAATCGTGTTCGACGGTTGGCGCTTTTGCCAGTATCTCGAAGGCAGCCAGGCAGCCGTTAGCGGATTGTTCTCGCGCATCTGCGCCGACTCCCGGCACACCGATGTCCGCCTGCTGTTTGAAGCCGTTTTTTCCGAACCCGGCCGGCTGGCCACCCGCAACCTGAGCTATGCCCTGTGTCATGACCACAGCCTGGACCGGATGGAATCACTGCGCGGAGTCGACGCGCTGGGCCAGTTGCAAAGCCTGTTGCCAACATTCGATCTGGAACCCTGATGCCGGCGTGTAAGGCGTATCCGACATTCTTTCAGCCGCGTCCTACCCGGCGTTGTACCCCCTTCCGACTGTCACCAGCAGGGCGTTAGACCACACTCAGGTTTCAGGCTGGGTCTTCGACCCGCTGCCCGCCGCACAGGCAAGCGTGCCTGCCGTGCCGGACGCTTGTCCGGTACCCCGCAACCTCAGGAGAAATCTCACATGAAATCCAATCATCCACAATCCAAGTCCCGCGTGCAGGGCGAGGGGGATTATCGTTCAGCCGAAAAATACAACCAGAAAGCCCACGAATTTGCCGAATCAGGCAAGGTCGAACAGGCAGCCAAAGATGCTGCACCGCGCAATGATGCGGAAAAAAATGAAATGAAAAAGGCCGAAGCCGAAGGGCGCTCTCACGCCAAAGGCACGTCCGGCGCCAAGGGGGCCGGGTCGGGACAGCCCAAGCCTGCGCAACGCGCCCCCGGCATTGATCCGCTGGATACGCCCGTGCCCGAAAAACTGTCTGGCAGTCAGGCCACGCACAAGTCGTGACCGCATACGGCGTGACGCATCCGTAGTCCGCCTGCATTTCATCCCTTCAATCAAGGAGTATTTCTCATGACCATTCTTTCTTCCAGCAGCATTTCCGGCGACAAGGTCGTCAACCGCAATGGCGACAGCCTCGGCGACATCAAGGACCTGATGATCGATCTGGACAGCGGCCGCGTGGCCTATGCGGTACTCGAGTTTGGCGGCTTTCTCGGCATGGGCAGCAAGCTGTTTGCCGTGCCCCTGTCGGCGATGCAGGTCGACACCCCCAATCATCAGTTCATCTTCGATCAGAGCAAGGAAAAGCTGGAAAGCGCACCCGGATTCGACAAGGATCAATGGCCTGACTTTGCCGATCGCACCTGGGGCTCGGAAATCCATGCCTATTACGGCGTGACGCCGTACTGGAACTGAGCCCGCCACGCGCTGATCCGGCAACCCAACTTCGAGGAGCAAGCCATGCAAGATACCGCCAGCTGGGGTCTCTGCATCCACTGCAAGTGGTGGCAGATCGAACCCGACGCAGCGATCATGAATGACACGAAGGGCCTCTGCATCGATCAAAAACTGCAGCCGTACTTGCTGCGGGTTTCGGGCGATAGCGGCTGCAATCTGTTTGTCGACGGAGTGCCCGCGCGTGCCGCCGGCTCCGGCGACAGCCCGCCGACAGCCAGGCCGGTACGTTGATTTGGCGAAGGAGCTTCCCGCGCGTCTGGCTGTTTCAGGCGGGCGGTCACGCCCCGACCCTGCTTTAACCCTTACGTTTTAACCCTGACAAGGATGCTTGATGAACGATACCGAAACCACGCAAAGCGAAGGGGAAATGCCGATTTACGATGCGGTAAAAAGCCTCAGCAAGACTGACATCGAACAGACGGTACGCAAGAACGCAGCAGACCGTAATTTTGACTTGAATGACGAGCACTTTGATGTAATTTATTCGCTGATCGAGCACTACAAGCGCGACTGCACCACGCGCGACTGTCTGGCCGCGCACGAGCACATGCGATTTCTCGAGGACGCCTACGCGTTCAAGGGCGGCAGCAAATATCTCTACCTGCTGTTCGATGCCCTGACGGATACCCGCGGCGTGCTGATGCCTATTCATGAGCTGGCCGGTCTGCCGCCGTTGCATCTGGAAACTGACAAGGGCTTTGGTACCGCATACTGAGCGCATTCTCAAGCCGCTTCAGATCGGAATACCGCATGCAGCCACGACGCGTATTAACAGGAGTGGCCATCGTCCTGGCCGTGCTTGCCCTGCCGCTCTTGGCGCTGGCCACCATCAGCAACTGGAACTGGCTGCGCGAGCCGATCAGCCGCCAGGTACACGACAGCACCGGACGCACCCTGCAGTTGCGAGGCGACCTGAAAGTCCATCTGGGTTGGCCGCTCACGCGGGTCGATGCGGCAGGCGTGGCTTTTTCCAACCCGTCCTGGGCGCGTGAAAAACACATGTTCGAAGCCCGTAACGTCAGCTTCACCCTGGCCATGCCGCCGCTGTTGGGAGGCCGCATCGTGCTCGACGAAGTGTGGCTTGATCAGGCCGTGGCAGGGTTCGAACGGGCCGCCGACGGCAGAAAAAACTGGCTGCTCGACCGTCAGCAACGCGATGAAAGCGCGCGCATCACGCTCAACCACGTCGCCATCAAGACGGGACGCGTGGGGTATAGCGACGTGAAGCAAAAAACCGCGATCAGCGCCATCGTTGCAACCCGGGAGATGCCGGCGGGAACCGCCACTCCACTGCAGGTCAGCGCGCAGGGGCAATACCGCGGGCTTGACCTCAAGATGCAGGGGCAGGGCGCCAGCGTCCTGGGACTCCGCGAGGTGAAGACGCCGTACCGGCTGCAGGTGAGCGGAAAAATCGGTCCGACCACGCTGCGCGCCGATGGCACCATCACCAATCTAGCAGGGCTTTCAGCGATCGACCTCAAGATCGGCCTGAGTGGCGGCAGCCTGGCCCAGCTCTACCCCCTGCTCGGTGTCGTACTGCCGGATACGCCGCCGTATGCCACGCAGGGGCGTTTGCTGCGCCAGGCGCAGCGCTGGCGATACGAGAAATTTACCGGCCGGATCGGGCGCAGCGACATCGCCGGCACGCTGCAGGTCGACACCGGCGGCAAGCGCCCCAAGCTGACGGCGACGCTGGTTTCCCGTCAGCTGAATTTTGCCGATCTGGGGCCGCTGGTGGGCAGCGGCCCCAGATCGGCGGCCGCTGAAGCCCGGGCGCCTGCCGGACGCCGGGTGCTGCCGACTGCGCCGTTTCGCAGCGCACGCTGGCCTCGGATGGATGCAGACGTGACATACAAGGCAGCGTCGATCAAGCACCCTGCCGCGCTGCCGGTCGATACGCTCTCCACCCGCCTGCAATTGAAGGATGCGGTATTGACCCTCGACCCGCTGCGTGTCGGTGTCGCCGGTGGCAGCCTGGCGGGCTTGCTCGTGCTCGACGCACGCCAGCAACCGATTCGGGCGCGCGCCGATCTGAAGGCGCGCAAAATCAGCATTGCCCGGCTATTCCCCACCTTCGACCAGAACCGGGCCAGTATCGGTCAGGTCAATGGCGATATCGACCTGCGAGGGCGGGGCGATACCGTGGCGGCCATGCTGGGCAGCGCCGACGGCAAACTGGCGATGGTTGTCAACGGCGGTGAAATCAGCAAACTGATGATGGAGTCGGTCGGCCTGCATCTGCTGGAAATTCTGCAACTCAAGATCAGCGGTGACAAGCCCATCCGCATCCGCTGTGGCGTGGCCGACTTCAACGTCAAGCAGGGCGTCATGCGGCCCAATATCCTGGTGTTCGATACCGACATTACCCGCATTGGCGGCAGCGGCAGCATCGACCTCGACACGGAACAGCTCGACCTGACCCTGACGCCAAAATCGCGCAAATTGAGTCTGGTGGCATTGCGCACGCCGATTCATGTGCAGGGCAGCTTCAGCGATCCGCAGGTGTCGCTGGACAAGACGACGCTGGCCGCGCGTGGACTCGGCGCGCTGGCGCTGGGGCTGGTCAACCCCCTGTTGGCCTTGTTGCCCCTCATTGAAACCGGTCCGGGTGTCGACAGCGAATGCCGTCAACTGATCAATGAAGCCAAAACCCCTTGAAATCGTAAGAGTCATCCCGTGAAAACCTTTGCCTGCACGCACTGCGGCCAGCGCGTATTTTTCGACAGCACGTGCTGTGAAAGCTGCAACAGCGCGCTCGGCTTCGTCGCCGAACGGGCCGAGATGGCCGCGTTTGAGATCCAGCCGGACGGCGTCTGGCAGAGGCTTGGTGCCGATGCGACGACGCTGCGCTACCGCCCATGCCAGAACTATGCCGTAGCCAATGTCTGCAACTGGATGGTCAGCGCCGATGCGACCGGCACGCTGTGCCGCAGCTGCGCGTTTACCGCGGTCATTCCGCAGTTGAGCCTGCCGCAGAACCAGCGCTACTGGTACCTGCTCGAAGCAGCGAAGCGCCGCCTGATCTATACCCTGGATGAAATCGGCCTGGCGATTCCGGGGCGCGGCGAAGACCCGCAGCACGGCCTGATGTTTCACTTTCTCGAAGACGCGCCCAGCAAGAAAGTCCTGACCGGACACGACGACGGCCTGATCACGCTCAACATCGTCGAGGCCGACGACGTCAAGCGCGAGGCGCGTCGCACTGCGATGGGCGAACCCTACCGCACCCTGCTGGGCCATTTTCGCCATGAAATCGGTCATTTTTACTGGCAAGGCCTGATCGCAAACGGGCCGTGGCTGCCCGCCGTTCGCCAGTTGTTTGGCGATGAGACGCGCGACTACACGCAGGCGATGGAGGCGCATTACCAGTCGGGCGCGCCGGCCGACTGGCCGCTCAACTACATCAGCGGCTACGCCACCATGCATCCGTGGGAGGACTGGGCCGAAACGTGGGCACATTACCTGCACATCACCGAGGCCTTGAACACGGCAGCGCACTGGGGCGTGAGCCTCACCCTCCCCGAGCAGCCCGCCCCTATCCTCGCAGCCGGTCCGGCAGATGATGATGCGCAGCGGTTTCGCGCCAGGCTGATCGAGCAATGGCTACCGCTCGCGCAGTTTCTCAACAGCATGAACCGCAGCCTGGGGCAGCACGACAGCTATCCGTTTGTGTTGGCCGACCCGGTGATCGCCAAGCTCGTGTTGATCCATCGCGTGGTGCAGGCGGCACGCGGCCTGCCCGCCCATGCCTGGCCGCCGCTGTTCGATGGCGATATCCCGCAAGCCTTGCCCACCGAGCCCGTGGCAGTGTGACGGCATCCGCTTTAAGCCTGGCGGCCCGGCTCACGCGGGCTTCATGATGTCCTACAGGGTGACGCGCCCGTCACTTATACCGGGGTGTGCACGCGCTCAATATAGTGAAGCCTTGCCATGCAGATGCGGGATGGCGGCAGGAAAACCCCTGAGGGAGTCCAGTCGAATCCGCAGCCTGGCAAGCGCATCAAACGCCTGTCCCGTTCGAAGGCAGTTTGAGCGCCAACCCTGCGAAGGTGCACCCGCATTTTTCGTGCATAGCGCGTTTTTTTCAGCCGCAATCAAAAGGAGTGAGTCATGAATTGGGACATTATCGAAGGCAACTGGAAGCAGCTCAAAGGCAAGTTTACCGAGCAGTGGGGCAAGCTCACGGATGACGATTTCGACGTCATCAAGGGCAATCGCGATCAGCTGGCCGGAAAAATCCAGGAACGCTACGGCGTGACCAAGGATGCAGCCGAAGAGCAGGTCAAGCAATGGGAAAGTCGGGCCAATGATGACTGGTTCGACACCGACAAGCGTGCCTGAGCCACTGATTCGCCGCAGCTTTCCGGATGCGCCCGCCGTAGCCGCCACGCCGGAAGAGGGCGGGGTGGACGATCCCGCCTTTGCGGCAGCAGAATCCGTTCCGCCGGGCGTGCAGGCGGCGGATCAGGAGCGGTCGTCCCGTTTGCCGTTTTCTGCACGGTTCAAGCACCTGGTATTCGGCGAACATTCGCTCACCAAAGTGGCCGGCCTGTTCACCAGCCGCAGTCTTGCAGAAAATGCGGCCCGCCAGCTTCAGCTGGAAGCTGGATTCGACGCGGCACGCGTGCGCCTCCTGGCGCCGTCAGACGCATCGGGGCTGCGCAGGGGCGTGCTGTCTCGCAGCATCGAGCCGGAACAGGCGGGGATCTGGCATACCGTGGTTCGGGCCCACCTGTTTACCGGCAGCGTTGGTCTGGTGCTCGCGTTGCTGGTCTATGCAGGATTCATGCTCGGCGGTCACCCGGCCGTGACCAGTTCACCCGGACTCAGTCTGATGGCGCTGTTGTTCTTCGGCGGTATCGTCGGCCTGATGATCGGCGGGTTTCTGAGCCTGCGGCCGGACCATTACCGTGTTCTCGTCGCCGTTCGCCAGGCGCTGCGTAAAGGCCAGTGGGCGGTGATCGCGCACCCCGTGACGCCGCTCGAAATCGAGCAGGCCCTCAGTGGACTGCGCGCGCGCAGTTACCGCGTCGTGCGCAGCCTGTGACACGTGTCCGCTGAGTCGTCTGCGAGGCCATTCAAGCCGCCGCCGTTCCCTCAAGGCAGCCATCCGGCTGCCCGCCTGCAGAAAGAAAATTTGATGACCCGTCCCATCCTTGTGGTGCTGTGTCCTGCGCTTTCCAGCTGCGCAGGGCATCCAGCATGAGTGCGAACCCGATTATCGCCATCAGCCAGGCCAGGAACCTCAATCGCCCGGAAAGCTACGAAACCATGATGAAGGTCGGCCCCAAGGTCTGCATCACGACCGCGAGCCACCCCGGGTTTCTCGGCTTCGAGCAGTTGATCCAGACCGGCGTCCATTCGCTTGGCGGGCGCTATGGTGGCGGCGCGATCAATATGGGCGAGTCGCTCAATCCTGCCGCGATGTATCAGTACACGGTGTGGAAAGACATCGCCTCGCATGAGGAAATGCACCACGACAATTTCGATACCCTGTACGAGCTGTGCAGCAGCTGTCTCAGCATGGTGGTCGAAGGGCCATGGGAGGTGTATTACGAAATCGTGCAGTCGGACATGCCGCCTCTGGTCGCGATGACCGACGTGCCGAGCCTGGTCGGCGAATCGGTTGCTGCCAAGCAGCCGCTGCCGAAAATTGCCCTCGCGCTGCAACGCACCATTTTGCTGGGCGACCACGGGGTGATGCCGGGTCACGAAGCGGCGTTCGAGCAGGGCGTGGTCGACACACTTCAGTTCATGCAGGCGGCGGTGCCCGGCCTGGTCGGCTGGATGGTGCTGAAGCAGCTTGGCGCATCAGCCATCGGCTCGTTTCAGTACGACCCCGAAGGCATGCACAAGGCCACCCTCGGCGCCAACCCGCCCGCTTACAGAACCAACCATGGCAGCGCTGTGCCAACCCAGCCGCTGATCCCGCCGCAGACCCCTGCGCAGTATCTGGTCCACCTGGAATGGGCCTCGCCCGAGCTGGCGCACAGCGGGCTGGGCTACGTCATGGTCGATTACGAGTTGCGGCAGATCCACAACGAAGGAGTTTTGCGTCATCTCGACCGCGGCCCGTACTACCTGGTTTTCTCGACCATGATGGAACAGGGGCTGTGGCGCAGGAAGCTGGTCAGATAACGGGTTTGGCAGGCTCCTCCATCTTATTAATAGCTGGAATGTTCACATGAAAAACCACTTGAAACTCTGCCTGTGCATGGCGTTAATGGGCACGCCGCTTGCCTACGCGGAAGGCACGCGAACCCGCGCGGAAGTCGAGTTCGCCCCCTACCTGGCCATGGCGTCCAGCCTTGATTGTGCAGAATCCGCAACAGCCTCGCAGGCCTTGTCCCCGGGGACGCTCGAACAGCGCTTTGGGCGTCTGGATTCAAATGGCGATGGCAAAATCACCTGGGAAGAGGCCATACCCTCGCGCGAGCAGGATTTCGCGCGCATGGACACCAACCATGACCAGCACATCACGCCTACGGAATATGAAGGCGCAATGCCTTTTGGCACATTCGACAGAAACACTGACGGCGCCATCGTTCAAGCGGAATTTATGGCCACCCATCGCAGGATGTTTCTGAAGTTCGATGCCGACGCGGATCAGCGCATATCCCTGCCAGAGTTCGCTGCTGCACAGCTAGCGGCGGGAAAGTAGCGCGCCGGCCTGCCATCATTCGGCGTTAGCGCAATAGGTCGGCAGCGGATGGTACGGTGTGGGCGCGTCGCGTTGCTATCGAAGCAAGACTGAAGCGCCTTATTGCAGATAGGCCGACTCGAACGCCTCCAGCGCCAGCGGCCGGCCCATCAGATACCCCTGATAGGCAAGACACCCATGACGTTGCAGAAAAGCGCGCTGCATTTCGGTCTCCACCCCTTCGGCGAGGATATCCATTCCCAGGGTATGACCGAGCGCGATGATGCTCTGCGCAACCAGCAGGTTGTGGGGTTCGCGTTCGGCATCGAGCCCGGCTGTCAGCGACCGGTCGATCTTGAGCTGATCCAGCGGCAATGTCGCCAGCGTAGCGAGAGAGGATACGCCGGTACCGAAATCGTCCAGTGCAAGGCTCACGCCCAGCGCTTTTAGTGCACGCATTTTGGCAGCTGCACCGGTCGGCTCAAGGTTGATCAAGCTCTCCTTGAGCTCGATTAGCAGGCGCGCCGGATCGGCAGCGCTGGCTGCCAGCGTCTGCTGCACCTGCTCGACGAAGTCCGGCTGGCTGAATTCCCGCAGGCTGACATTGACCGCGATCTGCAGCGCAGCGGTTTCAGCCCGTTTCGACCAGTGCGCAATCTGCGCGCACGCCATTTCCAGCACCCACTTGCCGATGGGGACGATGGCGCCGGATTCCTCGGCGAGCGCAATAAAATCGTGCGGTTCGAGCATTCCGCGTTGCGGATGAGCCCAGCGCAGCAGGACCTCGACGCCGATCAAGTGGTGCTGGTGGTCGAGCTGCGCTTGGTAATACAGCCGCAGCTGCTGGTGCGGCAGCGCCAGCTGCAAGGCCTGGTTCAGCGCGCTGCGCGCGTCCTGCTGTCGGCCTGCTTCAGCAACTGTTTGATCGGTCTTTGATCGCTATTGAACAGCACGATGCCGAGACTGGCGCTGCAGGCGTATTCGGGGCCTTCCAGATCACAGGGCTGGCGCAGGGTGGCCAGTATCTTGTCGGCGACTTGTCCGGCCTGCTGCGCAGCGTGGTTGCCATCCGGACTGAGGGATTCGAGCACGACCACGAACTCGTCGCCGCCCAGGCGCGCCACGGTATTTTCCCGGCGGATGCACACCTCCAGGCGACGCGCCACAATGCTCAGCAAGAGGTCACCGACATCATGACCATGGCTGTCGTTGAGCGACTTGAAATTATCCAGATCCAGAAACAGCAGCGCGCCGTATTCTCCGCTGCGGCTGCAACTGGCCAGCACCTGGCCGAGCCGGTCGTACAGCAGGCGGCGATTGGGCAGCATCGTCAGGGGATCGAAATACGCCATGCGGTGGATGTCGGCGTCCACCTCGCGGTTATCCTTGATCTCGGAAAAGCTCGCGACGAAGTGGTCGATGCTGCCGTCGGGCGCGTACACCGCCGTGAGCATCAGCCATTCGGCATAGCTGTTGTCGTCCTTGTAGCGGCCCCAGAAGCTGCCCTGCCAGTGCCCATGCTCCGTCAACGCGCCATATAGCCGCTGGTAATACGACTCGTCATGGTGGGGCGATTGCAGCAAGGACACATGCTGGCCGACGAGGTCCTGCGGCGTATAGCCGGTGCGCCGGGTAAAGGCAGCGTTGATGCGCAGCACCTTGCCGGCTGGGTCGCTCACTATCATCGGCTCGCGTGATTCGAAGTCGAGCGCGCTGGCGCGCAGGTCTGCCGCGGTGGCTTCTGCCTGCTTGCGCGCGCTGATGTCGGTCAGCGCAATCCGCACCACCGAGTCGGCGACAGTGGTTTTCAGGCAAAGCGCATCGATGCGGACGATCAGCGGCGTGCCGTCGCTGCGCATCAGTTCCAGCTCGATATTGTCGGCGGCGTCACCCTGCAGCAGATTGCGTTCATCCTGCTGCAGCACTTGCTGCAAATAATGCTGCCAGCGGTCCCTGTCAGGGCCAATTATCCAGGCCGAAAACGGCCGATTCAGCAAGTCGCTGCGGGAGCTTTTCAGCATGGCGTCGGCGGTGAGATTGGCTTGCTCGATGACACCGTCCTGGCTGAGCGTGAGGTAGCCTATCGGTGCCATTTCATAGAGATCGAGGTAGCGGTCGAGCTGCGCCTCCAGTTCAATCTGAGTCTGACGCAGATGGGCATTCTGCTTTTCCAGTTCGTTTGGGCATAACAGCCGCTCAACCTGCTGCATGTCCGCAGTGACCGGAGATGACGAAGCCGGCAGGTGCCGGCCGGGACTTTTGCTTTCCAAGCGCATTCCTTAGAAGACGTGCTGTTGATAAATCAGACGCATCCCCAGTATCAGGGCTATCTGAGTTATACACCTTTGTGAATACGGCTCAAGCAGGTCCGCTGCGGCCCGGCAGCAGCAGAGCGAGACGCTGCCAGGCGAGGCGCTTGTCGATGCCTGCGCCAAGGGGCACTCGACAGGCCGCAACCGGCGCTCCGGCCGGATTGATGCCTTGCTGCGGATTAAGCCAGAGTACGTACGGTCTTCTCCCGGTCCCACTGCCGCGTTTTGGCGGCGGCGATAAAGCTTTTTTCATTCTTCAGGTCAATCACGCCCGCGTCAGTCGGCACCTGCGCCGCGTTCAGCAGCGCCGCGCCGCCAGGGTCGACGCCAATCGCCTTCAGGTGACCAAACGCATCGCGCACAAAATCGATCGCGGCGCTCTCTGCGGCAAGCTCACTGGCCCCGACGTCGGACAGGATCACCGCCACGGCGTCAAAAATCACCGACGGCGCACCGGCCAGCTGCTTGTCGACCGCCTGCAATTTGCCATCGGCGAGCTTGGCGCCGCCGACCTTGGGGCCGATGATCTTGACGCTGGCACCGGCCGCCAGCGCGGCCTTTTTAACGCGGGCAATCAGCGCGCCATCCGAGCCGTCGGCGATCAGAATGCCGAGCGCACGCCCGTCCAGCGTGTCTTTCATCTTACCGATGATCTGCAATGCGGGCGACGGTGGCATATCCTGCACCGGCGCGGCGGTGGGCGGCGCAGCTGGCAGCGGATCCATCGCCAGTCCACCGGCAACGCGCTGCGCGAGAGACTCGTCGATGTTGCGCAGGTGGCCGACGACCGCTTCGCGCACATGAATGGGCACGACCTTGGACAATTCAAACACCAGCGCCGACGCTATATGTGCCTGCTCGTAGCCGGTCTGGCTCAAGAAAAATTGCCGTGCCTGGCTGTAATGGTCGGCAAAACTCTCGGGGCGGATGCGGCCTTTTTCGCCGGTTTTAGCCACTGCCGCCGTGCGGAACGCTGCAGTGGACGTTTCGCGTGGCGACGTCGCCGACAGCGAATTCGGCTCGTAGTTGACCTGCCCTGCGGGCTGCGCCATCTGCATGTGGCCGTCGCGTTGCAGGTTGGCAAACGGACACTTCGGCGCATTTACCGGGATCTGGTGGAAATTGGGCGAGCCGAGACGCGACAGCTGCGTGTCGAGGTAGGAAAACAGCCGTCCCTGCAGCAGCGGGTCGTTGGAGAAATCGATCCCCGGCACGAGGTTGGCGGGGCAATACGCGACCTGCTCGGTCTCGGCAAAAAAGTTGGTCGGCCAGCGATCCAGCACCATGCGGCCAATGACCTGTAGCGGCACGAGTTCTTCGGGGATCAGCTTGGTCGGGTCGAGGTGGTCGAACGGAAAGGCCTCGGCTTCGGCCTCGGTGAACAGTTGCACGGCAAATTCCCATTCGGGGAAGTTGCCCGCCTCAATCGCCTCGAACATGTCGCGGCGGTGAAAATCATGATCGGCGCCGGTAATCTTCACCGTTTCGTCCCAGATCGTTGATTGCAGCCCCAGCTTGGGACGCCAGTGGAATTTGACGAAAGTCGATTCGCCTGCAGCGTTGAGTAGCCGGAAGCTATGGATGCCGAAGCCCTCGATCATCCGCAGCGAGCGCGGAATCGTGCGGTCGGACATGATCCACATCACCATGTGCATGGATTCAGGTGTCATGGAAATAAAATCCCAGAACGTGTCGTGCGCAGTGGCCGCCTGTGGAAACCCCCGATCCGGCTCCATCTTGGCGGCGTGAATCAGGTCCGGAAACTTGATCGCGTCCTGGATGAAAAACACCGGAATGTTATTGCCGACCAGGTCCCAGTTACCTTCCTTGGTGTAGAACTTGACCGCGAAACCGCGTACATCGCGCGGCGTATCGACCGATCCCGAGCCACCCGCCACGGTGGAGATGCGCGTGAACAGCTCGGTTTTTTCACCGACTTCGGTGAGGATTTTGGCCGTCGTGTACTGTTCCAGCGAGTGCGTCAGCTCAAAAAAGCCGTGTGCGCCAGTGCCGCGTGCATGAACAACGCGTTCGGGAATCCGTTCGTGGTCAAAGTGGAAAATCTTCTCGCGCAGGATGAAGTCTTCCAGTAGCGTCGGGCCATTCGGATTGGCTTTCAGTGAGTTCTGGTTGTCGGCAATGATCAGCCCCTGATTGGTCGTCAGCGGCGGGTGTTTTCCGCCTGCGGTCTGGTGCCATTCGCCGCCTGCGCCAACGTGGATTTCATCCTTGGGGGATTTTGATTTGCTCATGTAATGCTCCTCGATCGCCTTGTCAGGCAGGTGTATCAATCAGGCGTCAGACCTGCTGACGCCAATACGTCTAGAGCTGGCGCAGGAACGCGACCAGGTCTTGCTTCTCGGTCGTGGTCAGCCGGGTTTCGAGCACCAGATTGAAAAACTCCACCGTGTCGTCGAGTGTCAGCAGGCGGCCGTCGTGCAGGTAGGGCGGCGAGTCCTTGATGCCGCGCAGGCTGAAGGTCTTGATCGGGCCGTCCGCACTGGCCATGCGGCCATTGATCATCTGCGGCTTGAAAAAGCGTTCGGTGCGCAGGTTGTGCATCAGGTTGTCGGTGTAATACGGTGCGGCGTGGCAACTGGCGCAGTTGGCCTTGCCGAAGAACAGCCCCTGGCCGCGCATTTCGGACGCGGTCGCGAGCTTGGGGTTGAGCTTGCCGTCGATGCCGAGTTTGGGCGCGGGCGGAAAGTCGAGAATTTCCTGGAACTCGGCCATCGCATGCACCTGGGTAGCGCGGTCGAGCGTGTTGACGCCTTTTTTTGCGGCGATCACCGGGTCGCCGTCGAAGTACGCGGCGCGCTGCTCGAACTCGGTGAAGTCTTCGACGGTTTTCAGCGCACGCTGTGAACCGAACAGGCGCTGGACATTGACCCCGCGCAAAGTCGGGGTGTCGATGCGGTGGCGGAATTCCTGCGGGCGGATGTCACCGACCAGGTGGGTCGAGGCATTGGTGTGGCCGTTGGCATGGCATTCAAAACAGGTCACGCCACGGCTCGGTTTCTCCGAGCGGCGGTCTTCGGTCTGGTTGAATTGCTGCTGCGCAAACGGCGTGACCAGCAGGCGCACGCCTTCGATCTGTTTCGGGTTGAGGATGCCGTTGAACAGGCTGTAATAGTTGTCGATGGTGACGAGCTTGCCCTGCGAGACATCGCCCAGGTCGGTGCGCGTCGTCAGGTATATCGGCGCGGGGAACTCGGGCAGAAACTGATCGGGCAGGTCGAAATCAAGATCAAAACGCGTGAGGTCACGGCCTTCCTGTTTCTTGATTTCATCGATATGAAATTGTGGGAATACCATCCCGCCTTCGGCATGGTTGGGGTGTGGCAGCGGCAGGAAACCCGCCGGGAACACTGCTTTTTCGCGGATGTCTTCCGGCGACATCTGCGCCAGCGACTCCCACGTCATGCCGCGCGGCAGCCGGGTGCGCACGCCTTCCTGAACCGGTTTGCCGCGCGACATGGTGACGCCGGCGGCCGGGCGGTTCGACAGGTCGTAGCGTTTTTCCAGCAGCGCTTTCTGGCGCGCCTCGACAGCAGGCTTTTCGGCCTTCATGCGCGCCATGATCGACGCGAAACTTTCCTTGATATCGACCGGCATGTAGCTGGTCGGTTGCGGTTTGGGTTCGGAGGCGATCGCCAGTGCGGCGATCAGCGCGCCGCCGATCAGGGTTAGCCCTGCTCCCAGATTACGTTTGCTTTTTGTCATGTTGTCTCCCTGAAGTTGTGTTTAATGGTCAGGCCAGCGATGCCGTATCCGCTGTCAGTTCGAGTCTGCGTGCTTGTAAAGCGTCGCGCATTTTCACCAAGTCCACCTTGCTGGCGCGTGCCTTGGGGAACATCTCGGTACGTTCTTCCTTGACGTGGTGATCGACGTATTCACCCAGCACCGTGACTTTCGCGTCGTACATCGCATCAGAAGGATCCATGTCCTGAATCTGCGCAATCAAGGCCTTGGCACCGTCGTGCTCGACTTCGGCCTCGTTCATCAACAACTCATCCTTGATCGCCTTGCGCACCGGCGGATAGAAGATTTCTTCCTCGAGTTTGGTATGAACGGTCAATTCGAAACAGATGGTGTTGGCAAGCGCGCGCTTCTTTTCGAGCGCCGGTTTTTTCTTGCTGCCGGGCGGTTCAATCAATTCGGCATAGGCCTTGAACATTTTCTTGACGGCCTTGTGGTCATCGTCAAGCAGGTCGCAGGCATCTTTGGGTTGTGGGGTCGCCATGGCGTTTCGCTCCTATGAACCGGGATGGGTTAACGAACTAAAAAAACAGGAAAAAAATAAGCAAAATCACGCCAGGAACGCCCAGCAGCCATGCAATCAGGTATTTACCCATGATGTTCTCCAGGTTAAAAACATCCGGCGCTCGTGCGACCGGATGAATGACAGATTGATTAAAGGGATTTGGCGCTTCCGGGCATCCGTTCTTCGTCATCCACGCTGACTTCTCCAGTACTGGTGATGTCTTCCGCACCGGCTTCCTTCATGATCGCCTTTACACGGTCGACCACATCGCCATCACGGGCATGTACCGAGATAAGGATGTTGCCTTCCTTGATTTTGGCTTCGTATTGCTTGGCTTCGAACTCGGGAATGCCCATGCCGACCAGAGCGCCGGCGATGCCGCCCAGGGTTGCGCCAACGGCTGCACCACTGAGGGCTGCCATGATCGGGCCGGCCGCAATGAACGGTCCCACGCCCGGAATGGCCAGCGCGCCGATACCGGCCAGCAGACCCAGTACGCCACCCGCTACTCCGCCAGCACTGGCGCCAATGGCGGTGCCTTCCGGCGCTTTGGTGTTGTGCTCGTGGGCAAAATCGCGGCTGCCGGTTTTGTCGGGAAACAGCACGGATACGTCGCTGACGGGAATGCCGGCTTCATTCAAACGTTGAACGATGACTTCGGCTTGAGCTTCGGTATTGGCGAGACAGATGACGGTTTTGGACATGATGGTTTCCTTTTAAAAAATTATTTGACTTGCAATTGGTTGTCGATGCTTTTGATGCCCGGCATGGCTTTGACCAGGGCGCTGATGCTTTCCCGTTCGGCCGCCGTCTTGACCGGGCCGCGCAAGGTCACCGCGCCATTGCGGGTGATGACCTTGATGTTTTTGGCGTCCATCGAAAATTCGTCCTTCATCAGCGCCTGGCGAATCTCCTGGGTGATCTTCAAATCAGCCGGGTTATTCATCTGATCCATCGGGGTCAGGGTGTGGTCGTCCCGGTCACGCTTGTTGATGCCGGTATTGCTGGCGTCTCCGTCATGCACCATGGGTTTTTCGGTTGCGGCAGGCTCGTTGGCTGCAGTGGCCAGATACGGCGTCAAGATCAGGCTGGCAGCCAGAATCAGGTGTTTTTTCATTTGATTAACCTCATTAAATATTTACAGGATGGGAAAAAAATCAGCCCGCGTTCGGGTTGATTCGGGTGCGGCAACCAGCAGGAAACCTGTCATGAACAGGCTGCAGATTGAGTTCAGTGCCCAGTTCTTGTGTGCTTGTCATGTGGCCCCCTGGATGTTGGTTTCGTGTCGTTATGGCGCGGTGATCGGGCTCGGGATTCAGGCCAGGTAGGCCTTGGCTTCTTCGCCCGGATTGGGCAGGCCGGCGAGACGCCATGCCTGACGCGGGGAGCGGAACAGCTGATGCAGACAATCCGCGTCCAGGCCGTTGAGGTGGCAGATATGGCTCAAGGCGGTGACTGCGCCGAACTTGTGGAATTCATCGCGCAAGGTCAGTAACAGTTCCTGCTGCAAGTCATCCAGTTCGCCCATGCCTTCGGAATGTGCGATGCGCTGCGCCATCGCGAGATCCCACTGTCCGGGGTCGATAAAGAAACCATCCATATCAAAAAGGGAACTCAGGTCTTCCACGGCGGTCGGGTTCATGTTCTTGTCCTGTGTGCAGGCTCTGCTGCTGGCAGCACAACCCTGTCTATCCATGCCGGCTACGCGGCAAAACGGAAAATTGTTCATGTCGGATGAATGATGCGCAAAACGGCGGCAATTGGCAGCGGCGATTCGTCCTACTTCGGTGTCAGACATGTCTGAAAATGCTGAAACCGGGTTTCGTCCTGGCCGCAGACGGTTAGGATGAGCGGGCTGTTAAAACTCAGAGTGGAATGGGACTTTCCGATTGCCGCTGGAGCGATGACGAACGTCACACGGCTAGAGAGGGTGGGCGGCAAGCCGCACTCGATGGACGGGAAATAGAGCTACAAGGAGCCTGGATGAACCCCGCACAAGCGTTTTACGACGTCCCCCCGTTTGGCAATGTCAGCCTGTTGCACTTTACCGATTGTCATGGCCAGCTGCTGCCCATTTACTACCGCGAGCCGAGCATCAATCTGGGCGTCGGCATGGAGCGGGGCCGTCCACCGCATCGGGTTGGTGAAGCGCTGCTGCAGGCATACGGCATTGCCCCGGGCAGCCGTGAGGCGCATGCCTTTACCCATCTCGGTTTCGAGCAGGCCGCGCGCGTGTTCGGCAAGGTCGGCGGTTTTGCCCATCTCGCCACGCTGGTCAGGCGCCTGAAGGCGGACCGGCCGCACGCGCTGCTGCTCGACGGCGGAGACAGTTGGCAGGGTTCGGCTACAGCGCTGTGGACCGCCGGCCAGGACATGGTCGATGCCGCGCTCGAACTCGGCGTCGACATCATGACCGGGCACTGGGAGTTCACCTACGGCGCGGCGCGCGTGCAGCACGTGGTGGAGAATGATTTCAAGGACAAAATCGCGTTCGTCGCACAGAACATCGTCCACGCCGACAGCGATGCGCCGGTGTTCGCGCCGTTTGTGATGCGTGAACAGAACGGCATTCCGGTCGCGATCATCGGCCAGGCGTTTCCGTATACGCCGTTGGCGAATGGCCAGCAGTTCACACCTGACTGGCACTTCGGCATCGACGAAGCGCACCTGCAGGGCGTGGTCGATGCGGCGCGCAAGCAAGGCGCGCAGGTCGTCGTGCTGCTGTCGCATAACGGCATGGACATCGACCTCAAGCTTGCAAGCCGGATCTGCGGCATCGACCTCATCCTCGGCGGCCACACCCATGACGGCGTGCCAGTGCCGAGCGTGGTCGACAACCCGGGCGGCAAGACGCTGGTCAGCAACGCCGGTTCGCACGGCAAGTTTCTGGCCGTGGTCGATTTCGATGTGAAAAAGGGTCACATCGATGGCTACCGCTATCGCCTGCTGCCGGTGTTTTCCGAGTTGCTGCCTGCCGACGCGGCCATGCAGGCGACGATCGACCGTGCCCGCGCGCCGTATCGGGAGCAGCTCGCGCAGCCGATCGCCGTAAGCCCGCAACTGCTCTACCGGCGCGGCAATTTCAATGGCTCATGGGATCAGCTGATCGTCGAGGCGCTGATGCAGGTCAACGACGCCGAAATTGCGTTCTCCCCCGGCTTTCGCTGGGGTACGACGCTGCTGCCGGGGCAGACGATCACCCGCGAGCACCTGATGGAACAGACGGCGATTACCTACCCCGACACGTCGGTCGCGCTGATGAGCGGCAGCGAAATCCACGACACGCTGGAGAAACTCTGCGACAAGCTGTTCAACGACGACCCCTACCAGCACCAGGGCGGCGACATGCTGCGCACCGGCGGGCTCACGTACGCGTGCGAGCCCGGCGCGAAGATGGGCGCGCGCATCAGCGAGCTGCGCCTGAACGGCGAGCGTCTAGATGCGGGCAAGTCCTACAAGGTCGCGCGCTGGGGGGTGGGCACGGCGCAGGGCCACGGTGAGCCGGTATGGGAAACCGTCGAGACCTACCTGCGCCAGAGTGCGACGGTGCCGTGCGTAACGCCCAACGTGCCGCGTCTGATTGGCGTGGCGGACAACCCCGGCTACGCGCAGGATGACCCGGCGCCGTGCGCTGGACCGGTCGCGCATGGCTAGCGTCGTGAATCATAAATATCGATACATAAAACGGCGGCTTTTTCCGCATGGCGGCGTTGCTCGTCGTTGCCATAGAGCCTGCTATGTCGCCCCCTCGCGCCTTGCCACGCGAAAAAGTTCATCCGTTTTATCGTGTTCCGCTATTTATGACTCACGACACTAGCCCCGCCAAGCCGGTAGCGGCGCCACACAGCAGCAGCTCGCGCCCGGTTTATTACGCGCTCGGTGCCAACTTCGCCGTGGCGATCGCCAAGATGGTCGGCTGGGGATTGACCGGCTCGGGCACGATGCTGGCCGAAGGACTGCATTCGATGGCCGATACCGGCAATCAGGGCTTGCTGTTGCTGGGGCTGCGCCAGGGCAAAAAACCGCCGTCGGTGCGCCATCCGCTGGGGCAGGGGCGGGCGATTTATTTCTGGTCGTTCATCGTCGCGCTGATGCAACAACCGGTCGAACTCGAATCGGTCGGGATTGCAATTGCCATTCTGGTATTCGCAGTCATCGCAGAAGCGATATCGCTGCGTACCGCCGTGCACGAAATCAACACAGTCCGGCGCGGGCGCAGCTACTGGCACTGGTTTCGCGAATCGCGGCGCAGCGCGCTGATCATCGTCGCCGCCGAAGACAGTGCCGCGCTGCTGGGGCTCACGATTGCGCTGCTTGCCGTGCTCGCCACGTATTTCACCGGCAACTCGCTGTACGACGCGCTCGGCAGCATCGCCATCGGCGTGCTGCTGGTCGGCGTCGCGATCACGGTGAGTATCCAGATCAAGAGCCTGCTGGTCGGTGAGAGCGCCGCACCGCATGTGCGCGAGGCGCTGGCGCAGTTCTTTGCCAGCCAGCCCGAAATTCGTGAAGTCCAGGCGCTGATTACCCTGCAGCAGGGCGATGAAGTCATCGTCATGCTGCAGGCGCAGCTGCGCGAAGCTGCCACGCCGCAGGCGCTGCTGGCCGACATGAAACGCTGCGAGGACAAATTGCTCGCGGCGTTTCCGCAGGTGCAGCGGCTGGGGTTCGAGCCCGCGCTGTCATCCGGGCCTGTCGCCCAACAACCCCGTCCTCTATCGCCTTGAATATCCCTGACATGTTGGCCCTGCTGACCGATTTCAGCCTCATTGTTTTTGCCTTGTTGCTGGTTTTGCTGAACGGATTTTTCGTCGCCGCTGAGTTCGCCATGGTCAAGTTGCGCGGCACGCGTGTCGAGGCCATCGCGCGCAAAAGCGGCTGGCGCGGGCGCATTCTGCGCACCGTCCACAGCAAGCTCGACGCTTATCTGTCGGCGTGCCAGCTCGGTATCACGCTGGCGTCGCTGGGGCTGGGCTGGATCGGCGAACCGGCGTTTGCGCATCTGCTTGAACCGCTGCTGCGCTCGATGGGCATCGATAGTCCAGAACTGCTGCACGGCCTGGCGTTTTTTACCGCATTCTTCGTCATTTCCTACCTGCACATCGTCGTCGGCGAGCTCGCGCCCAAGTCATGGGCGATCCGCAACCCCGAACTGCTCTCGCTGTGGACGGCGGTGCCGCTGTATCTCTTTTACTGGCTCATGTACCCGGCCATCTACCTGTTGAACGCCAGCGCCAACGCGATGCTGCGCGCGGCCGGTCTGGGCGAGCCGGGGTCGCACCACGAACGCCATTACAGCCACGATGAACTCAAGCTGATCCTGCATTCCAGCCGGGCCGACGCTTCGAAGGATCCCAATATGCGGATGCTCGCATCTGCCGTCGAACTCTCCGAACTGGAAGTGGTGGACTGGGCAAATTCGCGCAAGGACCTGGTTGCGGTCGAGCGCGATGTCAGCCGCGCCGGCTTGCTGGAACTCGTCCGTCGCCACCAATACAGCCGCTATCCGGTGTTCGACCGCGAGCAGGATGCATTTATCGGACTGTTGCACATCAAGGACGTGCTGATGGATATCGCCGATCAGGCAGCGCAGCCGGATGCCTTCAGTCTCGAAGCCCTGATTCGCCCGATCGAACGCGTACCGATGAATATGCCGCTGGGACGGCTGCTCGACCGTTTTCGTCGCGGCGGCAGTCACTTTGCGCTGGTCGAAGAGGGCAATCACGCCGTGATCGGGTTTTTGACCATGGAAGACGTACTCGAAGTGCTGGTAGGCGACATCCAGGACGAACACCACAAGATCGAACGCGGCCTGATCGTCTATCAGCCTGGCAAGTTGCTGGTGCGCGGCGACACTCCGCTCTACAAGATCGAGCGTCTGCTGGGTGTGGCGCTCGCCCCGGTCGAGGCCGGCACGCTCGCAGGGCTGGTGTTCGGCCAACTCGAACACATTCCGGAAGAGGAAGACGTGGTCGAGGTCGGCGGGCTGCGCATCACGGTGAAGAAAATGAACGGCCCGCAGATCCTGCTGGCCAAGGTGGTGAAAGGGACGTGACAACCGTGACGCCACGACAGCTTTGACAAGACAGGACAAGCCATGACGACCGAACCTCGCCATTTCACCGAACGTGTTTTTTACGTCACCGGCCTCAGTCTTTTATTGCTGCTGACCGCGCTCCTGCTGTGGTTTGCCCTTTACGTTTTTCTGCTCGCATTTTCCGGCATCCTGCTGGCGATATTTTTGCGCAGTCTCAGCGATGCCTTGAGCGAGCACACCCCGCTTTCGGAAGGCATGGCGCTAACCCTCGTTTTGCTGGGGCTGGTGTCTGCGATGCTGGTCGGCGGCTGGCTGCTCGCCCCCGGCGTCGCCGAGCAGGTCGATGCGATGCAAAAGCAGTTGCCGCAGGCGCTGGCGCAACTCAGACAGCGCGTCGAAGACTATGGCTGGGCACGCAAGCTGCTTGCGCAACTGCCTGAAGCGAGTGAGTTGATGCCGGACAATGCCACCGCGCTGGCGGGGGTGACTGGCGCGTTCTCGACGACATTCAGCGCAGTCGCCAATTTTTTCATTTTTCTTTTCATCGGCCTTTATCTCGCGGCCGAACCCCGGCTCTATCGCAATGGATTGATCCGTCTGATTCCCCTGAACGGGCGCAATCGCGCGCGCGAAGTCGTCGATGCCGTCGGCGACACACTGCGTTGGTGGCTGATCGGAAAAGTCGTGTCAATGGCTGTGGTGGGGGTGGCCACCGTCGCCGGGTTGTGGCTGCTCGATATCCCGCTGGCGCTGACGCTCGGATTGCTGGCGGCCCTGCTGACCTTTATCCCCAACGTCGGCCCCATCCTGTCGCTGCTGCCTGCGGTGCTGCTGGCGTTTTTAATCAGCCCGATGCACGCCGTGTACGTGACCGTGCTGTACGTCGGCATCCAGCTGGTCGAGAGCTATTTCTTCACGCCCCTGCTGCAAAAGCGCACGATTTCGCTGCCGCCCGCGCTCACGATTTTTGCCCAGGTGATCTTCGGCGTGACGGTCGGCAGCCTGGGCTTTGTGCTGGCTGCGCCGCTGGCCGCCGCCTTGATGGTGCTGGTAAACAAGCTGTATATCGAAGATACGCTGCATGACCAGCTGCAAGCCGACGCCGTGAAATGACGCTCAAGCGGTCCGGCAGGCAAAGAAGCAGGCCATGCGGAGCAACGCAGCACGCTGCTACTGCGATGCGGAATGTGCCGGCGCGTGGCGCTGAGCGACTGCGCGCTTGACGCGCTGTTGATCGAGGCGGAATTTGACCCCGCCACCCGAAAACGGGTCAGCAGGGGAATCCGGTAACCCGGTAATCCGGAGGGCTTATTGCACCGTCAGATTGTTGTTCACAGTGGTGACGCCATCGACTGTTCTGGCGATTTCGGTGGCACGATCTTTGGCCGTTGCGCTGGGCGCCATGCCTGTCAGCGTCACGGCGCCGCCAACCGTATCGACCGTAATGTCGAGGGCCTTGAGTTCATCGTCGGCAACCAGCTTGGCTTTCAACGCGGTGGTAATGGCGGCGTCATCAACCGCCTGGACCGTCTGTTCCGTTTTCTGTTCGACATAGGCACCGGCTTCGCGGCTGTCCTTCTCGCCTTCAGCGATCGTGTTGTCGAGCTTTTCGCCCGCTGTGGTGTCAGTGTTTTTCTGATCGCAGGCAGTGAGCAGCACCAGCGCGGATGCCAGGGCAATTGACGTGAGTTTGAGCGAGTTCATCGGTTTTCTCCTTGGGTGGGTGGGCGTATTTGTTCAAATGTCATACGCCATTGCATTTTCATCCCGATGAAAATTTCGTTTATCAGCGACGGGCTTGTGTGTGTGTAGGACTTGTCTGCTTGCACGCATCCGAAAAAGCGCCAACAGAACCTTGGGGTGCGCGCTGAACGTGGGTCGCGCACAATTTAAGATTTCACCTACGTTAACCCGCCGCATCCGCCGACAGATGCGATGGACTGTCTGTGGATAATCGTTCAGGACTGAATGCGGCAGTCCTTGAGGCCTTTTTAAATCCATACATGTCAGGAGTGAGCAGATGAAAACATTCAACCATGCCGTTTTTTCCATCCTGATCGGGGCGCTCACCTTGTCGGGTTCGCTCCACGCACAGGACTTGTTGCATGTATACGGTCCCGGCGGCCCGGCACCGGCAATGAAAGAAGCGGCAGCGGCTTTCGAAAAACAATCGGGTCATAAGGTTGAAGTGACGGCCGGCCCGACACCAACGTGGCTCGATCAGGCCAAAAGCAATGCCGATGTGGTCTTTAGCGGATCAGAAACGATGATGACCGATTTCGTTCTGGCGCTGGACGGCCAGATCGACGCAGCGGAGGTGCGCCCCCTCTACCTGCGGCCGCTGGCAATCCTGGTGCGCCCGGGCAACCCCAAACGGATCAAGGGGCTCAAGAATCTGCTTGCGCCTGGCGTCAAGGTGCTGGTGGTGAATGGCGCGGGTCAGAACGGCGTGTGGGAAGACATGGCTGGACGCAAAGGCGACATCAATACCGTCAAGCGCTTGCGCAGCAACATTGTGGGCTATGCCAGGAACAGTGCTGAAGCGCGTCAGCAATGGATCGATACACCGGACATCGATGCCTGGCTGATCTGGAATATCTGGCAGGTGGCCAACCCCACGCTGGCCGACAGCGTGAAGATTGATCCTGAGTACGCCATTTACCGTGATACCGGCGTGGTGCTGACGACCCAAGGCAAAGCCAAGGCCTCGGCGCAACAGTTCATTGATTTTCTGTCCTCGCCGGCCGGGGCCAGGATTTTCGCCAAGTGGGGCTGGATCACCTGACCGGCGGCACCGGCCAACCCAGCGCAACCGTTTGGTGGGGTGGGGCGGTTCAAAGCCGGGAACGGGTTGCGATAAGCGCCGCGAGTGCGTGTCGGACTCCGCCTGCGCCGATAACGGCGCAGGCTTACAGACGCCTGCATCCCGGTTCACTAAGCTTTATCCAGCTGATCGATACAGGTGACGGGGCTTTCTGTCACCTGGCCGCTGACGCGTTTTTCAACAATTCGAAGGAGTGCTGTATGCAGACCATCACCCTGGCCGGTCAACCGGTCAATGATTTTTCCCAAGCCCGTTCCATGGCGGTCGTCAAGGCCTGTGAAACGTTGACCGATCCCGTCATCGTTGCCTGGAAAGATGACAAAACCGGTCACTTCGCGCCTGATATTCCGGGCGGCAAGGGAGAGCGCTGGCACGACTATGGCGAAAGCAATGACGGCGTGCTGGAATTGCAGGTGGCGGATGACTACCACTTCATTTTTACCGAAGCGGCCAGCTTCGACGAGCCCGACCTCAATCTGACGAGTCTGGAAGACAACGGCACCGCCTTCTTGTGCCTCAATGGTGCCTGCACCGAGACTGACAGGGCGAAGCAGGGTTACTTTCCCGGCGGCGGACTGGGCGGTTAATACTTGATCGGGAAGAGCGTTTGAAGTCGCGCTCAGGGCTGGCTTAAAAAGCCATGGACGTGGCAGGTTATGAGGCGTTTTTTTGCCTCAAGCTCAAGGGTTCGACCTGACCGTTGACTTTCAATCAACTAAAAAGTCAGCGGCATGGTTGTTCTGTCCCTGATCAATCTGGAATCAGGGCATAACCGCGTAGCTGCAACGTGGCAAGCGTGGTCAAGGCTGAGACATCGATCTGGACGCGGGGATCAACGTCTTCCACCTTAATACCCATCGCAACCATTGCTTCATGGCACACGTGCACCTCTGCGCCCGCGGCACGCAACTGCTCGATCAGGGCGAGATTGGGATTCACCAGTTGAAGCTCATTGCGCAGAATCAAGGGCGTCGCCTTGCCTTGAACAATCGCGACCACGTCGCCACGCCGGGGCTTGACGCCGCCATGCGCGAGCAGGTTGAGTGTGCGCGCCACTTTTTCCAGGCTGGGGTTGGGTTTGGCGGGATCGGTTGAAGGCTGGGTGATGTTGAACAGCAGCTTGTAGCGCAGCTGCTTGTCGGGACGCACGGCTGCACTGGGCAGGGGGTGGATCCCGCCATAGCCGGCGATAACGGGAAATAGCGCATCCGCGCCAATGCCTGCGGTGCTTGCCAGCAGCAGGGTGGCTGCTGCGGTCAGTTGCGTAAAACGGTGGGCTGCACGCATGGTTATCTCCTGGGGTTGAAACCTTGATTAGACGGCAATCCGCCCTGTGTAACAAGGGAATCTGGCGCAAACTGTTGTCAGCATTGGCCTACGGGTTCACGCACACATTGAGGGTTTTAACATGGACTGGCACGCGCTTTTCGTTCCCACGATCGACCTCTGGGAGATTTTTCTGCGTGGCACGATCATCTATCTGTTTCTGTTTTTTCTGCTGCGTGTGTTGCGGCGCGAAGGCGGGCAAATCGGCATTGCCGATGTGCTCGTCGTGGTGCTGATTGCCGACGCGTCGCAGAACGCGATGGCGAGTAATTACCAGTCGATTACCGAAGGCATCGTGCTGGTTTCGACGATAGCTTTCTGGGATTACTTGCTCGACTGGCTGGGCTATCACTCGCCGCTGGTGCAACGGCTGTTGCGTTCCCCGCCCCTGCTGTTGATCAAGGATGGGCAAATCCAGCGGCGTAACCTGCGACAGGAAATGATCAGCGTCGATGAACTGATGAGCCAGTTGCGCGAACAGGGTATCGATGCGGTGAGCAAGGTGAAGAAATGTTATCTGGAAGGCGATGGCTGCGTCAGCGTGATTGTGTTCGATGCTGCAAAACCCGCGTCATGAACGCCAGCCGGGCTGCTGTCAAAGTTGCGAACGCAACAACGCTGCGCCGTGCTCGGTCATTTTTTCGGTCCACGGACGGCGTTCCCAGCGCGCGTAGTCGTAGGCCTTCGCGTGCTGCAGATCGTCGTCAAAAATGGCGTTTTGCCGTTGCGCAAAGACACGGTCGTAGACGTTCAGGTTGGCCTCGTCGTTGAGGCGAAACGATCGGTTGTCGAAATTGGTCGAGCCGACCGACACCCATAAATCATCGACCACCATCAGCTTGCAGTGCAGCATCGTCGGCTGGTATTCATAAATGCGCACCCCCGCTTTCAGCAGTTTGCCCCAGCGCGCGCGCGAAGCCTTGCGCACCAGTTCGGTATCGATGTCGGTTCCCGGTACCAGAACCTGGATGTCGACACCGCGTTTGGCAGCTTCCACCAGGGTTGCGATCGTCAGGTCGTCGGGCACGAAATACGCATTGGCGATGCGCAGCCTGTGCTGCGCGGCGTTGATCGCCAGCAGATACATCAGCCGCATGCTTTCGCTGCCTTCGTTGGGCGAGCTTTTGAACATTTGCGCCGCCTGGTCGCCGCGCGGGGCAAGGGCGGGAAAATAATCGCTGCCGTGCAGGACCACGCCGCTGGTTTTCATCCAGTTGTCCATGAACGCTGCCTGCATTTGCGCCACCACCGGGCCTTCTACGCGGTAATGCAGATCGCGCCAGTGGTCCGGGTTCTGCGCGTCGCCGGTCCACTGTTCGGCAATGCCGACGCCGCCGGTATAGCCGACCTTGCCATCGATCACGAGCAGCTTGCGGTGGGTGCGGTTGTTCATGCGCGCCAGGTTGTACCAGCGCAGCGGGTGGTATTGCTGGATCTTGACCCCGGAGGCTTTCATCTGGTCGAGGTATTTGGCCTCCATCTTGGCGCTGCCTACCCAGTCGAGCAGTACGTGAACGCGCACGCCGGACCGGGCGCGTTCGCTGAGCGCATCGGCAAACGTCTTGCCGATATCACCGGTCCAGTAAATGAAGGTCTCGAAAGTGATGGTTTTTTGCGCGCCGCGGATCGACCACAGCATGTCCGGAAAGATTTCATCGCCATTGACCAGCGTCTCTACCTGATTGCCGGGCACCAGGGCCGGGCCGAGCAGGGCACCCATGGCACGCAGAAACTGAGGGTCATCGACGGCGTAGCGCTGCTCGATGACGCGCTCTATTTTCTTTTCGCCAGTGGTGAAGTTCAGCGCGATCACCGTGACGGCAACAGCAACCGCCAGGGTCAGCAGGATAAGCAGGAGAGGCGGCACGGAGGCGAGTCGCAAGGCTGGGCTATCCGTTACAGCGTGAGGCCAGGCGCCCGGGCGCAGAGGGTGGCGATCATGGTCGACCGAGCCGGGGATCCGCAGGTCGCGGCTGGCTGGTCATGTATTTGGCCACGTCCCATGCCTGCTGGTCGCTCAGCGTATTGCCCTGGCCCAGCGGCATGTTGGCCTTGATGAATCCTGCAGCATTCTTGATTTGGGTCATCCCCGCACCGGCATTGAATGAGTGGGGGCCCCAAAGCGGCGGGAACGCGTAGCGCGTACCGACCCGTGTGCCCTGGCCGTCGGCGCCGTGACAGATGGCGCACTGGGTGTCGAATATCTGTTTACCGCGCACAAGATCGGGTTCTTGCTGCGGCGGCGGCAATTTGGGATAACCGCGTCCGGCCAGTTCGGTGCCGAGCGGGGCACCACTGGCAAGCCAGTAGCTGTAGCTCATCAAGGCGACGAATTCCTTGCTGCCGTAGGCGGGTGCGCGGCCGTTCATGCTAAAGCGGAAACAGCCTGCGAGCCGGTCTTCGTAGGTGTTGACCTTATGGTTTTTGTCGCGAAACATTGGAAACAGGCCATACGCCGCCCACAGCGGCGCTGAGTCGGGCTTCCTCCCAGCGTCGAGATGGCAGTTGACGCAATTGAGGCCATTGCCGACGTAGGCCTTGGCGTAGGTCTGGGTGTCGGTGAAGATGGCCCGCCCGAGCCGGACGGTGCGGATGATTTCGGCTGCGGGGAGAGCCGAGTCGTTTGCCGGGGGCGACAGCTGCTGTTCGCTCGCCGGCAGGCGCTGTGTCGAGGCTGGCAACACGGACACAGCAGGGGACGGGCGTTCATGACGAAACACTGATTCGCTCAGAAGCCACATCAGTAACCCGATCGCCAGTGATGCGCCCACTGCTATCAGGATCCAGGACGGATGAAAACGCGAGGTGACTTTCTGGTTCGCCAGCCACTGGCGCAAGCGCGTGTTCATCGTTCCTCCGGGCTCAGGGGTAAGGGATTGGCGAGGTAGGCGCTGACCGCGTCGATTTCTGCTGGACTCATCCGCAATGCAACGGATTTCATCAGGCCGTGCGGATCATTTGAGCGTGTCCCCGATTGCCATGCCTTTAGCTGGCTGCGGGTGTAGGCTGCAGGCTGTCCGCTCAATGCGGGGAAATGCGGCGCTATGCCCTCTCCGGCGGGGCCATGGCAGGCGAAACAGGCCGGAATCTCCTTGTCCCAATTGCCCCGGATGGCCAGTTTCTGGCCGCGTGTCCAGGGTTCGGGTGCTGCGGCTGCGGGGTTTGCGGATGGCGCAGCCTGCCAGCCGGGCAACTTGCCGTAGTAGGCCGCAACGGCCCGGATCTGACTGTCGTCCAGAGCGCTCGCGATGGCTTGCATCTGCGGACTGACACGCTGCCCGCCCGCAAAAGCACGCAGCTGTTTCTCCAGATACGCAGTCGATTGTCCGGCCAGCCGCGGAAATCCTGTTGCCGCCAGGCCCTCGCCGCGTGCTCCGTGGCAGCTCAAGCAGGCCGGAACGCCCGGCGCGCCTTGCTGCGCGAGCGCGGCACCCGTCACCTCGGCATGCGCCTGTTGCATCGGCATGGCCATACTCAAGGTCATGATCAAGCGCGTCAGTTTCACTTTCATGCCTTTCTGCGTTTCATTTCGAAGCCGGGAAACCTGTCGCGACAGGAGTCCAGTCGCGAGGCTGCGTGCAGGCCCTTGGCCTGACTCGACAGCTCGCTGCGGGCCGAACCTGGCAGATGGCGCTCGCTGTGGATCACTGTGCAGGCTTGCATGCGGAGGGTTATCCCGTCCGCCCAAGCGTTGCAAGAGGATCAAAATCGATCCAGTCGCCATTACGCAGGTCGCCCTCGGATTGCTCGACCTGATACGCATAGCGCCCCAGTAGGATTTCTGCATCGGCCTGTTGTTCTGCCGTGGCGACGGCGACCGCGAGCATCACGCCGGGTTGTCGCGCAGCGACTTCGTTGGCGTTGGAGGGGGGAGCGATTTCCGCATCCCGCTCGATGGCGGACTCGGGGGGCGGCAGGTTGTTTGCGTTGCGGGCAGCGATCTCGGCGGGTGCCTCTTCGGATTGCTTCATTCCGCCCAGCGCACCCACCAGCGATCCGGTATAGGCGCCTACCGCCGCACCCAGCAGCGGCCCGGCTGGCCCCAGCACCGGAAGCGTGGCCAGCCCGATCAGTCCGCCAATCCCAACGCCGCCTGCCGCACTGGCAACCGCATGGGAACCGGCATGATGCGTACCCGCAGACTCATCCTCGTCGCCGCCCAGCGGATGGAGGTCGTGTTGGCCTTGCGGGTTGATATAGAACAGGCTCATTTCGTCCGCTGGAAAGCCCGCTTGCTGCAATGCATGCGCCGCCGTTTCGCCCTGGTCATAGCGCTCAAATCGTCCCACTATCAGGGTTTTCATCGTGTCCTCCTTGAGTTCAAGACTTGCGTGTTGACGACTGTGCGTTGCGGGCCGCATCGAGCAACCAGTTCAGCGCGTGTCCACCTGAATACAGTGAAGAATTGAGCGCCTTGCGCATCACCAGCCCCGCCAGCAGCGACCCGGTTAAACCCCGCCACGGCTTCCAGCGAACCAGCAAGGCGCCAGCCAGGGCCGCTCCGCCCAAACCGGCGTAGGGGTGCTGGCGTACCCACTGACGCACCAGCGGTGCCGCGATGCCGCCTATATCGCCCAGCATGCCGTCACGCGGTCGGGCTTCCGGGCGATCAAGCCGCTGCCGCAACCTGGCGCGACTGCGTTCGAGCCGGGCTTCCGCATCGAGCGGAATGGCGGCATCCGGATCAAATTCGCCTGCTTCGGGTGCCCCCGTGGGGTCGGTGGTGTCTGTGTTCATGGTTCGGCATGCCTGACGGCAGGCTCCTGTAACTCGTGGCCAAATAATTTGATGTCTTCGCACAGCTGGGTGCGGACACGCGCAAACGAGGGATGGGTCGGTGGGGCCTGAGCCAATTTCAGGGCCGCAACCAGCGTGATGAGCAGCGGCACGCCCGGAACCGCCCACAGCAACCAGTGCTGCACGCCGGTCACGGCAAACAGCATCAGCCCGACCCCGGCCAGCGCAATGCCAAGCAGGCCACTGGCCGCCAGCACCAGCATCCAGCCGATATGCTGTTTCAGGCGGGTCGGCCAGCCGCTTGCATCCTGCCGGATGACGGCGACATACCCTGCGGCATGGCCGAGCAGCAGCCCCGGTTCACTGATGAGAAGACGAATCAGCGGCGACAGCATCAATCTGCTCCCGTGGCTTGGCGGCGCGTCATTCAATGATGGCCGTGGCGATTGCTCAAGGCCGCGGCGAGCAGGGCAATTGCGGCGCCGGCTGCTGCGGCCATCAGCAAGGATTTGAGCGGTTGGTCCTGCACATAGTGTGCCGCCTGATCCGTGGTGTGGGATATCGCTTCGCGTGCCCGGGTTGCCCCCTGGCGCAATGCCTGGCTGCTGCGCGCCATCATGTCTTCGGCACTGGCGCGTATTTCGTCGGCTGACTGCCTGGCGTTGTCGACGGTCGCGCTGTTCTGGATATCGTTGGCAAGGGTCTGGACGGGTTTGGTAAAAGCGGTGGTTTCCATCGGTTTCTCCTGAGTTTGAAAAGTCGTGCAAGCCTAGCGGGGCTTGCATGGATTCCATCGTATCGACCGTAGTAGTCGGCGCCTATGAGAGAACGCCATGCGCAGGTGTACGCCGATACACTGCCCGCGTGTAGGCGTCCTCCGACACCGGTCCGCTGGCACGGGGCGTCAGATATGTCTTACAGCACGACAAGGCCTCGGCCCGGATTGTTCGTGACGCTGTCCGACGGACACAGCCGGGGGGGGCAAGCATGATGACGGTGCGCCCGGAATTTTTGCGTGCGGCGTCCTCACCTGTTTTCTGTATTCACTGTCGGGAGTCACTATCATGCTCAAATGGGCCTTGATCTTTTTCGTTATATCGCTGGTCGCTGCACTGTTCGGTTTTGGAGGCATCGCGTCGGGCGCAGCGGCCATCGCCAAAGTCCTTTTCTATATCGCCATCGCCCTGTTCGCGGTGTTTCTTGTGATGGGTTTGCTGGCTGTCAAGGCGATTAAGTAGCGCAGGTCTGATCACTGCGACGCGCTGCCTGTCGGTCTTGTCTGACAGGCACCTAGGCAACGACTGATAGACAGGATGGCTCGCGGGTCTAAGCTCGGGGCGTAGCCACTTGGGACCATGAAGCCGATCGTCGGATTCATGTCCATCATTCAAGGAGAAACACCATGTTGCAGTACGCCATCGTATTTTTTGTCATCGCGCTGATTGCCGCGGTTCTCGGCTTTACGGGGCTGGCAGCGGGCGCGGCTGGCATCGCCAAAGTGCTCTTTGTGGTTTTTCTGGTGATGGCTATCGTCACGTTTGTCGTCAACCTGACTCGCGGGCGCTGAACGTGAGCGCGTACCCGCTGATTCACCGCGGCCAGACTGCGAAAGACGCAGCATGATTCAGGTTGCCATCGTCGACGATCACCAGATTGTGCGGACCGGGTTTCGCGAGTTGCTGAGCGAGGACGCATCGATCCAGATCAGTTTTGAATCGGCAAATGGCGAAGATGCGCTGGCGCAATTACGCAGCCAGCCCTGCGATGTGTTGTTGCTCGATATTTCCTTGCCGGGAAAGAGCGGGGTGGATGTGCTGCGCTCGGTACGTCAGCGCTACCCCGATCTCAAGGTGCTGATCCTCACCGGTTTTCCGGAGGAAAGCTATGCGCTGGCGATGATTCGCAACGGCGCCAATGGCTATCTGTGCAAGGACTGCGAAGCAGATGAATTGCTGCGTGCAATCCGCATCGTCTCGCAGGGCCGCCGGTATGTCTCCGAGCGCACTGCGGAGCTGCTGGCCGACGAGATGAGCGGCGAGCGCAGCGTTGTCTTGCACGAGGGGTTGTCTGATCGTGAACTGCAGGTTTTTTTGCGGCTGGCGCGCGGTGAATCGGTTTCGGATATCGCGCGCGAGCTCAATCTGAGCGTCAAGACCATCAGCACGTATCGTTCCCGGCTCACCGAAAAGCTCAATGTCGCGAGCAATGCCGAGCTGGCCACCTATGCCATGCGTCATGGCCTTATCACTGAGTAATCCTGTTTACCCTGAGGGGGAGGCAGCCCGGATCCCGATTTTACGTGCCATGTTCAAAGTCCTGCTGATTGAAGACTCGTTGCTGCTACAGGATCTGGTGGGAGGTATTCTAGGGGAAGTCGATGGCATCGATTACCGGGGCTGCGTCGACAGTGAAGCGGATGCCTTGTTGCACATGGAGGAGTTTCAGGTCGAACTGGTCATCATTGATATTGAACTCAGGCAAGGCAGCGGCATTGGTGTGCTGGCGGCATTGCAGGCTGAACCTGAACGCTATGGTTCACCCCTCAAGGTGGTGCTGACCAACTATGCCCATGCCAGCATGCGGCAGCGTTGCATCCGTCTGGGCTGCGATGCGTTTTATGACAAGTCGCTCAATATGGGCGAACTGGTGGAATACATTGAGCAGGCTGCAGCTGCGCGTCTGGAGTCCTGAGCGTAGCTTGAACAGCCAGGCCGGATAGCGTGTGCGGTCAGGCGGCAGGGGCAGGTAATACTAGGGGGACCTGCACGTGCAGGGTCGTACCGGCTGCCGAGGACTGAATGGTCAGCATGCCGCCATGGGCGAGCACACGCTGTTTGATTCCGGCCAGTCCCTGACGCCCCAGCTTGAGTTGCGCGGTATCGAACCCCACCCCATCGTCCGCGATCGTCAGATCGATGATGCCAGCTTGAATCTGCAATGTGATGTCTACCCGTTTCGCCTGCGCATATTTGCGGATGTTGGTCAGCGCTTCCTGCACAATCCGGAACATGCTCAGCGCGACATTTTCGGCAAACGGGGTTTCATCGTCAGGAAGGTCGAGGTTCAGGATGAGTTCGTCGCCTTGGTTGAACTCGCCTGCCAGCACCCGTAATGCCTCGATCAGTCCGAGATCAAACAGCAAGGCGGGGCGCAGGTCATTGGTGATGCGGCGTTTGAGTGCAATTCCGCTGGCAAGCGACTGACGCAGACGCGCCAGCCGGTGCGCCACCAGCGCCCGGGTTTCCTCCGGCAGTTTGCGCTCGATCCAGTCGGAATCGAGCTTGGCGGCCGTCAACAATGCGCCGAGTTCGTCGTGCAGCTCGCGTGCCAGATGCAGTTTTTCCGTCTCGCGAACTTCGGTCAGATAACTGGCAAGCGTCGTCAATTCCGCGGTACGGTCCCTCACCATTCGTTCGAGATGGTCTTTTTCGGCAACCAGCATCTGGTTGATTTTTTGGCGCAAGGTGTATTGCTTCTGGTTTTCGGTGATGGCCAGCAGCAGCAGCACCAGCGCGGCGACAGCAAGCACTACGGTGACAATCTGGGTTTGGCGGAAACTGGTCACCGATTGCCGGACGTCGAGCATGTGCCGCATCGTCAGAGTGCGCTTGACGGCCTGATGTTCTGCTGCATAGCGCGCCATGATCCGGGAGCTTTGCAACACGGAATGCTTTTCCCGTGTCTCGCCGCGCGTCGCTCTTCTGATCTGGATTTCCATGTGTGCAACCGATTCAAGCGCTGTTTTGACAAGATGGTCGATGGCGATTTCGTCCTTGATATCCGCGCTGATGGCTTTGATGTCTTCATGAATCACACGGACTGTTTTGTTGAAGCGGTCGAGGTATTCAAGATCGCGGGTGATCGCATACCCGCGCGAAATCGATTGTGCCTGCGCCATGTGCAGTCGCAACTGATCGACATGGTCTGTGTGCAGGTTGGTTAGCGCCACGCGCGACAGAGCCTCCAGGCCGGCACTGGCCTGCATGTAGCTGGCTACCAGGGTCGCGATCAGGATGGCAATGCCGAACGCGAGCGTCAGGTGCAGTCTTCGCCGCACGGGGTCACGCGCAAGCGTCTCGCCGCTTGCGGAGGAGGCTTGTTCGAACGGTAATTCAATTTCATGCTGAGCTGACATGGCAATCACGGGCGGGTGGCGGTGGGTAACCGCGCAGGGCGGTTCGGGAGCAGGAATTGTCCGACAAGGCTATCCGCCACATCCGACAGACGGTCAACAAGTTGAATCATACGATGAGTGTAAGCCTTCCCGCTGTGACGATCGACTGGGCGCATGCGGAAGGTTGCCTTTCCATCAACTAACTTATAGGGAAAAATCTCATGAAAACAATTCTTGCATTGCTGCTGACGTCTGCTTTTGTCTTGACCGGGTGCAACACCGTTGCGGGTGCCGGAAAGGACCTGGAGCGAGGGGGCGAAAAGGTACAGGACACCGCACGGGATACGCAGGAAAAAATGTAATTCCAGACCCGCCCGGGCAGGTAATCTGGCCCGGGTTTTTTACCTGGTTTCTTTGACTTTTGTCCAAGGAGTTGCACATGCGTTCGACTGCTCAATCCGCGTTAAACCAGCCCGCTGCCGAAGCCGGTGATCCCTCGGCGTTTCTGACGGATATCAAAACCCTGCGTGCACGTGCCCGTCAACAGATTGACGAGGGCGCGGTCACGCACGACTACGGACTCAACGCCGAGGTCGCTGTCAGCGTGTTGAACGCCGCGCTTGCAACCGAGCTGATCTGTACCCTGCGTTACCGTCAGCATGCCGTCATGGCCAAGGGCATCCATGCCGAACCGATTGCTCAGGAATTTTTGGTGCATTCCAATGAAGAACTAGCCCACGCCGACCTGCTGGCCAAGCGCATTGTGCAACTCGGTGGCAAGCCGGAAATGGAGCCTGCCAAGCTGGGGCAGCGCAGTCACTCGGAGTACACCACGTGTGACACGCTGGAAGAGATGATCCGTGAAAACCTGGTGGCTGAAAGGATTGCAATCGAAAGCTATCGCGAAATGATCAGCTATTTCGCCCAGTACGACCCCACCACGCGCACGATGCTGGAAGGCATTCTTGCGATTGAAGAAGATCATGCGGATGAGTTGGCGGATCTGCTGCATGCCTGACATGCGGCTTTTGCCGCAACAGGAACTCGGCGCAAGCAGGTATGGGGTCAAATTCCCGTTGATTAACTCGTGAAATCGGGATGAGGCGTGAACGTTTTTTACCTGGTACAGGTTTTATGCAGTGCAACCTTAAGGAAGTGAATCATGGGAATCGGAACCATATTACTCATCGTGCTTGTCTTGATCCTGGTCGGTGCCATTCCGGCATGGCCGCATAGCCGCAGTTGGGGCTATGGCTGATTGTCGTCATCCTCATTGTGCTCTTGCTGATGGGCAGGATTTGATCCAACCTGAAGCCGACGGGATGAAGCAGGCCTGATAACGGTGCGAAGCAGGTAATCCACCGTTTTTCTGCTGGACAGCGTCGGATGTACACCGGGTGAAGGCGTCCATCCGACGCTGATCCTTCAGGCTGGGCGGCCCGGGATGGCAGAAAACGGCTAAATGATGCATACGTTTTGTCGTTTAGGCATGACTGGCATTCTGGCACTGAGTTTTCCGCAACTGCCGTCCCCCGAGTACAGCCTGTTTCCCAACTGTTAATATCGCGCCGGCAACAGGTTGGCCCGACGCTGGCATGCCGATTCCGGCACAAGGCCTGTGCGTCAACCGCTTCGCCAGCGGATTGCTACATCCGCGCTGGCTGCTGGTGCTGCCGAATGGCGATGTGCTGGTCGCGGAAAGCAATGCACCCGCCAAAGACGAGGCCAAAGGCATTAAAGCCTGGGTCATGAAAAAGGTGATGAAGCGGGCAGGCGCCGGTGTGCCGAGCGCGAACCGCATCAGTTTGTTGCGCGATAGCGATGGTGTGGCCGAGGTGCACTCTGTGTTGTTGCAAGGACTGAATTCACCCTTTGTATGGCTTTGATTGGCAGTTCGCTCTAAGCCGCCAACGCCGACACTGTGCTTCATTTTCTTCCTTACCACACAGGCGATATCCGGATTACCGCAGCGGGGAAGCCGCTTGTTTCGTTGCCAGCGGGCCCCATCAATCACCATTGGACCAAAAATATAATCGCCAACCCGGATGGCGACACGCTGTATGTGACGGTCGGTTCGAACAGCAACGTCGGCGAGCGCGGCACGGCGGCTGAAGCCGGGCGGGCCTCGATTTGGGCGATCGATCTAGACACCGGTAGCCAGCGTGTTTTTGCCTCGGGTCTGCGCAATCCCAACGGGCTGGCGTGGAACCCGTCAGCGGCGCGTTATGGGCGGTTGTCCACGAACGCGACGAACTCGGCAACGACCTCGTTCCCGATTATCTGACTGCAGTACGCGACGGAACTTTTTATGGCGGGCCTTACAGTTATTTGGCGCGCATGTCGATAGCCGGGTCCAGCCACCTCGCCCCGATCGGGTTGCACAGGCGCTTGCACCGGATTAAGCGCTAGGGTCAAAGGCGGCGCAGGGATCGGTGCCTTGCCCATGCTGGGCGCGTAAAAAAACCCGCACAGGCGGGTTTTTTTACGACTGCAAATAAGTGGGGTGGACGATGGGGCTCGAACCCACGACAACAGGAATCACAATCCTGGACTCTACCAACTGAGCTACGTCCACCACTGTTACTACTCAAACAAAACCTTGGCCTGCCCGACAGGAATCGAACCTGTAACCCCCAGCTTAGAAGGCTGGTGCTCTATCCGGTTGAGCTACGGGCAGAGCGTTACTGAATCCTTCGGGCGCCATCTTTTAAATTATTGGGGTGGTCGGGGTGAGGGGATTCGAACTCCTGACATCCTGCTCCCAAAGCAGGCGCGCTACCGGGCTGCGCTACACCCCGAAATCCTGACAATGCAATGCTGCTGCATTTCGGAGAAGCGAGATAATACATGGGCAATGCGGCCGTGGTCAATTTTAGCTTGAGTAAAGTAGCCGGTTTCCGGGAAAATCACCTATTTGCATCAGGGTGGACTGAATGAGCGCACGTATTCTTGACGGCAAGGCCATGGCCGACACCATTCTTGCCGTGGTTCACGACAAGGTGGCCGAGCGTGAGGTGCAGGGAAAACGTCCTCCCGGTCTGGCCGTGATCCTGGTGGGCGACGATGCCGCTTCGGCCGTTTATGTGCGCAACAAGAAACGCGCCTGTGAACGCGCCGGCGTGACCAGCGTGGCACATGACCTGCCAAGCGCGACGACACAGGAACAGGTGCTTGCGCTGATCGACCAGCTCAATGCCGACCCGGCCATCGACGGCATTCTGGTACAGCTGCCTTTGCCCGCGCATATCGATACGGAGACGGTGATTGAACGCATCCTCCCCAAAAAAGACGTCGATGGCTTTCACCCTTACAACATTGGCCGCCTGGCGGTGAAAATGCCCACCCTGCGGCCATCCACCCCGCGCGGCATCATGACGCTGCTGCGCGCCACCAATGAGGAATTGCGCGGCAAGAATGCAGTGATGGTCGGCGCATCGAATATCGTCGGCCGGCCGATGAGCCTGGAGCTGTTGTTGGCTGGTTGCACCATTACGGTGTGCCACAGTGCGACGCGCGATCTGGAAAGCTTTGTGCGGTCCGCCGAAATCCTGGTGGTCGGCGTGGGGCGGCCACACATGATTCCGGGCGACTGGATCCGTGAAGGCGCGATCGTGATCGACGTCGGCATCAACCGCCTGCCCGATGGCAAGCTGGTCGGCGATGTCGATTTTGAATCCGCCGCGCAACGCGCCAGCTGGATCACCCCGGTCCCCGGCGGAGTGGGGCCGATGACTGTAGCGACCCTGTTGGAAAATACGCTTGAAGCGGCGTTGATGCACAACCCCTGAGCGGGGTGCTGGATCAGAGTTGGTGTAGCGACTTGAGATAGGCGATATCGACAAACGAGCGCTCAAGGTCGGGGCCGGCAATGAGCTGGCAGGGTTCGCCCGGGTCGCCGAGGTCGGACAGCACCACTGACGCGCCGGTGAAGTCGTGATCCAGCGTGTAGTCGTTGACCGTGACCAGTGTTTTAAGCCCCGCGCCCAGGCTGGCGCGCAGGCCGTTTTCCGAGTCTTCGAAGGCGAGGCAGTCGGTAGCGTTCAGCCCCATTTTTGCCAGCGCGTAAAAATAGATATCGGGCGCCGGTTTTTTGGCGGGCACGATGTCGCCTGCGGCAATCACTTCGAACCAGTCCTGGGTTCCGGCGCCCAGGCTGTGTTCCAGCAAGACGGTGACGTTTTCCGGCGTGGTGGTGGTGGCGATCGCCAGCCGCAGTCCGGCGGCGCGCGCTTCGATCAGCAGGCGCTTGACTCCGGGGCGGATCGGAATGCCACCGTGCGCAGCGAGCGCCGCGTAATGGTGGGTTTTGCTTTTGTGCAGCTCGGCCACCATCTCGTCGAAATCGGCAGGCTTCTGGTAATCCGGACGAAACTGCTCGACGTAGTATTTCATGCGTTCCTTGCCGCCCGTCACGGCAAGCAGCTTGCCGTAGAGGGCGACGTCCCATTGCCAGTCGAGGCCGGCATCGGAAAAGGCCTGGTTGAATGCGGGACGATGGCCGTCGCGCTCGGTGTCGGCGAGGGTGCCGTCAACGTCGAAAATAAGGGCTTGTAGGGTCATATTGGTTGCGGCGTGAGGGGGGTTTGTTATCTAATCGGGCTGGATTTTGCGAAACGTGCGGGATGGGTGAAGCTTGGGTGCGATTTGCGTTTGGTTTGTGAAGTCAGGCGAAGAATACATGAAGCCAAATAGCCCGCGAATTTTTGCAGTTTGATGACCAAAGTCTGCAGCATCTGTCCAATTCATTTCCATCCGCTTACAAACAGGCACGTACCATGGCAAACACTGATGAATTCGATCGTTATTACAATGGCTTGCTCTATAGCGTGATGCGCTGGGACCAACTAACGATGTTCTGGCAAAAACTGGACGCAGAAGCAGGGTGGTATCTCTATGCGGTTGGTCAGGACGTGCCGACAGCGCCCTCTGCGGCCGACAAGGTGCAACAGTTCATGGGCGAAATGGATGAACTGTTGCGGCGCGAACACCACGAAGATTACTGCGCGATTGTGTATGCAGATAACCTCGATGCACCCAATTTCATCAAGATTTATGACCCCAATCATCTGGGAAGCTCATGCGGCTCGAGTGCAACCAAATCGTCGATCGTTCCGGGCTGGTTGATGAGCAAAATGCCGCCGCGCAAGTTGGAAACAGGCGGGGTGGTGACCGGTCAGCGCAAACGCTGGTGGCAGACATTCCTCGGCAGTCCGGAATAAAAAACCGCGCCCGAGGGCGCGGTTTTTTTGCGACCCGTAAAAATTACTTCTTCGCGGGTTCAGCCGGCATGGCGGCAGCGTCAAACTTTTTCTCTTCGGCCTTGACGGTATGCTTCTTGGCGCTCTGAGCTTTCTTGGGCGCAGCAGCAGGTTTCTCGGCAGCGATAGCGGACATGCTGACAGCGCCAACGATCGTTGCGGCGATGAGGGAAGACATCAGTTTGTTCATTTGTTTCTCCAGTGTGCTCAAGTCAGTGGGTATGCAACCTGCGGGATGCAAGTGCATGGGGGGCACTATGCGACGTAATGCTTACATGAAGCTTACGAACCCTCTTTTTCCCATTTTGTTTCACGATCCCTTTCAGGCAGGATTGGCGCACTGTTTGCAGCCAAACTGAAACCATGAAAATTTTGCTTGTAGAAGATGATCCGACACTCGGCGAGGCGGTCATGCTGGCAATCCGGCAGGCCGGTTTTACGGTGGATTGGGCACAGGATGGCGTGCAGGCGGAGAGTGCCCTGTCCGGGTATGGATACGATGCGATGCTGCTTGATCTGGGGCTGCCCAGGCGTGAGGGTCTGGAGGTGTTGCGCCATTTGCGCAAACGGGGCGACACCTTGCCCGTCATGATTCTGACTGCGCGGGATACGGTGGAAGACCGGGTGCGTGGGCTGGATGTGGGGGCCGACGATTATTTGCTCAAGCCATTTTCACTGGATGAATTGCTTGCGCGATTGCGTGCCTTGCTGCGGCGGGCGAGTGGCAAGGCTGATACCCAGACATGCATCGGTCGCCTGGGTTTTGATAGCGTGAAACGACAGGCCTGCGTGGATGACACCCCGCTGGTGCTGTCCGCACGCGAACTGGAAGTGTTCGAGATTCTGCTGAGCCATGCCGGGCGCGTCACCGCCAAGGAGGCGATTGCCGACCGCCTGACGGGGTGGGACGAAGGCGTGGGGGACAACGCCGTGGAGGTCTATATCCACCGGTTGCGGCGCAAGCTGGTGGGGTCCGGCGTGCTGATTCGCACGCTGCGTGGTTTGGGTTATTTGCTGGAAGCCGAACAGTGAACGAAGAAAAGCGGACCAGTCTGCGGTGGCAACTGATTGTTCGCATGCTGTCCATGATGTTGCCGCTGTTCGTTTTGGTGTGGGTGATCGCCCATTTTTCCAGCCAGTATTTCATCAATGCGGCATTTGATCGCTCGCTGGTGCGGCGAACGTATGCGCTGGCGGACCGGGTCGAGGTATTGCATGGACAAGTGCGGGTTGATCTTCCGGTCGCGGCGCGTGAATTGCTGCTGTTTGACCAGGAAGACATGTTGTTTCATCGCATCATTGACTCGCGATCACGGTTGATCGAAGGGACGCGAAACATGCCACAGCTCCCCGGAAAACATGGCATCAAGCCAGGTCAATTGATCATCTACGACGGCATCAAGGACGGCGAGAATGTCAGGGTGGCTGCGTTTGCACTTTCGCTTCGAGGCACCAGCGCGAACGGGGTGGCGCTGGTTCAGGTCGGCGAAACGCTTACCCGCCGCACCGCGATGGCCGAACGCGCCACGTTGGCGATTGTGATTCCGATGTTGCTGATGACCCTGACGGCGGCGGCCGCCATCGCCTACGGCGTGGGTCGGGGGCTTGCGCCGGTGGCCCGGCTGCGGGAACGCTTGTCGGGGCGGCAGGCGCTCGATTTGAGTCCGGTTCTGCTGGAGGGGACGCCTGCCGAATTGCGGCCGTTCATGGACGAAATCAATTCGCTGCTTTTGCGACTGTCCGAAGCCGTTGAAGCACAATCGCGCTTTGTCGCGGATGCGGCGCATCAACTGCGCACCCCCATCGCGGGCATCCGTGCACAGGCCGAAGCGGCCCTGGCAGGCGCAGGCCATGACGAGGCGCAACATGCATTGACACGGATTGCCCAATCGGCCCACACCATGGGCGATTTGGTGCAGAAACTCCTGGTTCTGGCGCGGGTTGATGCGGCTGAAAACACCCTGCGTTTGGAGCGCCTGGATGGGACGGAGGTGGTGCGGGCCGTTGCGCGCGAATGGGTGCCCGCGGCACTGGCAAAAGGGGTGGATATCAGTTTTGAAACGCAAGGCCAGGATGCATGGATGAGCGGGGATGCCCAGCTGTTGCGCGAGATGCTGGCCAATCTGATCGACAACTCCCTGCGCTATGGCGGCACGCGAATCACCTTGTCTGTATGCCGTTCGGGACAAGGCGTGATCTGGCGGGTGGCCGATAATGGGCCGGGTATTCCGGAACCGTTGCGCGCGGGTGTTTTTGCGCCTTTCTATCGCTTGTCGGACGGGGTGGAAGGCGCCGGGCTTGGCTTGACCATCGTCCAGCGCATCGCGTATTTACATGGGGCGGCGGTGAGTCTGGAGTCGGGCGAGGGGGGCGCAGGCCTGGTTGCAAGCGTGAGCTTTCCTCCGCTGGCGGCGTAGGCCACAAATGAAAACCGCGCCCTTGGGCGCGGTTTTCATGACCTGATCAAGCTTTGTTCAGCCAGCGTTTTCCGGGCTTTCGCTCGCAGGCGCAGGTACTACCGGTTCATCCAGCAGGGCTTTCATCGACAGGCGCAGGCGGCCTTTTTCATCGGCCTCCAGAATCTTCACCTTCACGATCTGGCCTTCTTTCAGGTGGTCGCCGATGGCGTTGACGCGCTCGTGGGCGATCTGCGAGATGTGCAGCAGGCCATCGCGACCCGGCAGCACATTCACAATCGCGCCAAAGTCCAGCAGCTTGATGACCGGGCCTTCGTAGACCTTGCCGACTTCGACTTCGGCGGTGATCTCTTCGATGCGCTTCTTCGCCAGTTCGCCGGCTTCCATGCTGGTGCAGGCGATTTTCACGCTGCCGTCTTCCTGGATGTCGATCTGGGTGCCGGTTTCTTCGGTCAGCGCGCGGATGACGGCGCCGCCCTTGCCGATGACGTCGCGGATTTTT
>NCHD01000058.1 GCA_002257045.1 Hydrogenophilales bacterium 16-61-112
CCTCGGCCTGCTCGACCAGTGGGTGGTCTATCCGCTCGGCGTCCACCTGATGCGCGACGGCGTCGCCGGCCTGCTCGGGCGGCTGCGCTTCATCCATCAACAGGACGACTGGGGACCCGGGCGGGTCGACACCTTCAACTCGGCCAAAGCCATTTTCGGCGTGCCGTTCGAGCGGTTGCCAAAAGAAGAGTTGGTCGGCGTGTCGGACTTCCCCGCGATCTGGAACCAGCAAAAAAAGCAGGGCATGCAACTGCACTGGGACGGCAACAACAGTCGCGTCGAAGAGCGCAATTTGTCCGCCGCGTTTGGCACCGGTGCTACGCCTGCACTAATCGATCATGCCGCCATTGCCCGCATCGAAGCCTGGATCGCCACCGCCACGCCGCCTGCGTTCGATAAGTTCTACCCCATCGACCGCGCCCTCGCGACACGCGGCGCAGCGCTCTACGCGCAAAGCTGCGCCACCTGCCATGGCAAAAATGGCAGCGACTTTAGCGGTGAGCACGTCGGCAAGGTCACGCCGATAGCCGACATCGGCACCGACCGCGGGCGCCTCGATTCCTACACACCACAACTCGCGCAAAACCAGGGCATGCTGTATTCGGCCGACCCGGCGCGCCGCTTCCGCCATTTCCGCACGCCAACGCGCCGCTCGACGGCCTCTGGCTGCGCGCACCCTATCTGCACAACGGTTCGGTGCCGACGCTGTGGGATCTGCTGCAACCCGCGGCACTGCGACCCCAGACCTTTTACCGTGGCAACGATCTGTACGACCCGCAGCGGCTCGGTTTTGTCGCCGACCAGCCCGCGAGCCAGGGCAAGCGCCTGTTTGCCTACGACACCCGCATTCCCGGCAACCGCAATGCCGGCCACGAAGGCGCTGCCTACGGCACCACGCTGCCCGCTGCCGACAAGTGGGCATTGATCGAATACCTGAAAACGTTCTGACGCCATGTCCACACACCTGTCATGCCTGCTGCTGTTGATCGGATGCCTGTCGCAGCTGTCCGCGATGGCCGGGGCCATGCTGTGCCCGCGCGATAACGAGCGACCCGAAATCCAGGTCCACTTTTTCGAAGCGGCGCAGGTGCGCGTGCTGGAAGCCGACAGCAGAAAGACGGTTGCGCGCTTCGACAGCCGCGAAGCGGGCAGCCGCACCTGGCAGGCGCCAGAAGGGGCGCGCGGCTGTTACGCCATCGAGCTCGAACTGGCAGCAGCCCCGGGCAAAGAAGTGTTGTGCCTCACCAATGACGAAGCCATCGGCTTTGCGCGCGACGCGCAGTCCGAACTGCTCGCCCTGATTCGCTACCGTGACGCGCGCCTGGACACGCGCGGCACGCCCTGCGGCATCCTGCCCGAGCAGCGGGGCGCCACAGCCGCGCACAAGTCATCGCCTGCCGCCGCCAATGGCGATGCGACCCCAGCCTTTGCCTGGCCGCCGCCGCGCCCGTCGACCCGGCGCACGCTGGTGCGGCACCTGCTCACGGGCAGCGCTGCGACGCCCACGCTGGAATTCGTTTCGGGTCGCTTGCAGGCGGCGCTGGAAGCCAACGGCTATGTGGAATACAGCTACTACAGCGTGCCCGGTGGTTTTGCGCTTGCCACCCGGCTTGAACGCATACACCCCGACGGCCGCTCGATGGCTGAGCCCAAACGCTGGCAAGTCGCTCACGAACCCCTCACCCGCTTCGATCTGAGCGAATACCTGCGTGCGCTGTTCGACGCCGAGCGCGGCCACTTCCGCGTCATCGTGTTCATCGTCACCCCGGCACCGCTCGTCACCGGCGCCGAGCCGCCCAGCGCCGCCACCGCGCTGGTCTGGCCGCGCGAAGGCGTGCCGGTGCTGCCCGATGCGATGGGCCCCATTGCCTATGGCGACCGCTACCAGACGCACGCGCTGATTTACGAATTCGAGACCCTGGGAGCCGGCCAGCCGGCGGAATTCAAGGCATCCAGCAGCCTGACCGGGGACGCCCATTTGCGGCGCGCAAAAATCCTGGGGGCGCTCGAGCAATGACTGTCCAGACCGCCAAAAAACGCCTTGCCCTGATCTGGTTCAGCGGCGCGGCCGTCCTGTTTCTATTCGTGTTGGGCCTCAGCCTGAACTCGCCTTCTGCGGGCGCGGTCTGGGCCTGGTTCCTGCCCACGGTCATGCCCAATCTTTCACTCATTGTGGGCGTCTGGGTCGCCGATACCCGTGCGGGCAGCGTGCCCGACCAGCCGACCGACCCTTTCATGTACTGGCTCACCGCCGGCTTGTCGGGTTTTTACCTGCTGCTGATCGCCGGGCTTTTTTTGCTCCACCCCTTTTCGGCACAGGGGCTGACCGGTTGGCTGCAGTCGTCGCAACTGTGGCTCGCCGCCGTGCAGAGCCTGACCTCGCTCGCGATGGGCGCATTTTATGTACAGCGTGCCCAGGCAAAACCGGGGGCCTGATTTCAACCACAGGATTTCAATCAAAGGGAGAACACCATGAAAACTTTTTCAACCATGCGGTTTACCACCTTAGTTACCACCACGCTGATGGCTCCCTATGCGCTGGCCGCCAATCCGGCGTTTCAGGACACGGTGAACACGGCAGCGGCGGGCATCTGTGCGAATTTCCCGACTTCGCCGGTGTGCGTCCAGTCCAATCTGTCCGGCGCCAGCGAAGATTCTCTCGCCCCCACCCAGTCGCTGTCGAGCAACGACGCGGTGCTCGATCAGGCGCGCAAGCTGGCGCAGGACGAGCCCTCTGGCGGCAAGCTCGAGATCGGCCCGTTCAGCCTGTTGCTGAACGGCCGCGCGAGCTGGTTCGAACGCGACCCCAGCACGCTCGAGCGTGGCTACGACGGCGAGGCCTACAGCATGCAACTGGGGCTGGACAAACGCCTGTCGTCGCACACCGTGGTGGGCGGGTTTCTTATCTACGAACGCAGCCGCTCCGAATTCGCCCCCGATCGGGCGGGCCTGAGTTCGCAACCCAGCGAAGGGAAATCCGACGCTGACACCCTGTCGCTGTTGGTGTTTGGCGCGCATAACCTGAGCGACGCGCTCTACGTCGAAGCGTCGGCGGGCTACGGCTGGAGCGACTACGAATTCAGCCGTAGTGTGTATTACCAGCCAAGCGGTGGCGGTGCGCTGACCCCGGTCAACACTGACGGTAAAACCAACGGCAGTAATTACTGGCTGAGCCTGGGCAGCGGCTACGAACTGGCCAGTGGCGCGTCCAGCCTCACACCGTATGCGCGGCTGACCTATGCCCGCTCGAGCGTCGACGGCTACAGCGAAAGCGAGTCGACCGCCACGGGTCTGGCCATGCGCTATGGCGATGCCGACCGCAGTTCGCTGACCGCAACCCTGGGACTGCGCGCAGGCATGACGCAAAGCTATAGCTGGGGCGTGCTCGTCCCCTTTTTCAAGCTGGAGTACGAACACGAGTTCAAGAACGATCCGCAGGCAGTCAGCACGGCCTTCGTGCTGGATGATGCGAACACGATCTTCACGCCGGCAGGCCAGGAACCCGACCGCAACTATTTTCATCTTGGCGCGGGCACGCAGTTCCTCCTGCCGCATGCCTGGATGAGCTTCATCGAGATCGAAGCCCTGGTGGGGCATCGCGACCTTGATCGCAGCCGCTTGCTGCTGGGGCTCAGGAAAGAACTCTGATGCATGCGTGGGCGGCACTGGCAGTGGGTTTGGCTTGCCTGCTGAGCACGCCGGCGGCGCAGCCGGCGCCTGCCGTGCCGCAGGTGGTCGACTGCCTGTTGCCGGGCCAGGTGCGCAAGCTGGGGGCGATGGTGACCTACCTCTCGGCCCGGCGCCCGGTGCGCACCACGGCGAGCGATTGCGAAATCCGCGGCGGCGAATATGTGCTGTATGACCGCGCCGACACCGGCAGCGCACTCAAGGTCTGGCTGCCGCAGGCCGAAGCGGGCGACAAGGCCGCGCAAGCTTACGTCGGCGAAATTTACGAAAAGGGCATGGGCTTGCCGCCCGACTATGCGCTCGCCGCCGTCTGGTACCGCCGTGCCGCTGAACAGGGCGACAGCCGGGCGCAGATCAACCTGGGGCATCTCTACGAAAAGGGGCTGGGGGTGGCGCGCGACCCGGCCGAGGCGCTCAAATGGTATCGCCGGGCGACCGGGCTGCCCGGCGCGGTCGCGCTCGACAGCGGAACGGTCGAAGCTAAGCCGGCCACGGAGACCCAACCGAGGCGCAACGAGCGCGTGACGCAACCCACAACGGCGCCGGCAGCAGCGCTGTTCGCCGGACCCAGTATCGAGCTGATCGAGCCCCCGCAGCTTGCCACGCGTGGCGCGACCGATATCCCGGTCACGCCCGATTCGACACGCGAGATCGTCGGCCAGGTCACGGCGCCCGCTGGGCTCCTGACCTTGACGGTAAACGACCGCAAGGAAACGCCACAGGCAAACGGCCTGTTTCACGCGCAGGTCCAAATCGGGCAGCAACCCCTGCCGCTGAAACTGGTGGCGGTGGATCGCCAGGGCAAGCGCGCCGCCCTCGAACTGCGTCTGCTGCCGCAAACAGCAGCGCCGCCGCCCGATCCACGTCCAGTCACGCCACCGGTCGATTTTGGCCGCTTCTTTGCCCTGGTGATTGGTGTCGATACCTATCGCGACAGGCAACTTGCCAAGCTCAAATCTCCGGTCGAGGACGCCAAGGCGCTGGCAAAAATACTGCAATCGCGCTATGGGTTTGGCGTCGAACTGCTCATCAATCCCACGCGCTATCAGGTCATCTCGGCGCTTGCCGCCTATCACCAGAAGCTGGGCGACAACGACAACTTCCTGCTCTATTTCGCCGGCCATGGCACCCTGCTCGAAGGCGGCGCCATCGTGCGCGGCCAGTGGCTGCCCAGCGACGCCGAAAAAAACAATCCGGCGAACTGGATTTCCAACGTCGAGATTACCGATCACGTCAGCATCTTCCCCGCCAAGCAGGTGCTGGTCATCGCTGATTCGTGCTATTCCGGCGCGCTCACCCGTTCCGCCATGGCCCGAATCGGGGCCGACACGTCCGATAAAGATCGCCAGCACTGGCTGAAACTGATGGCCACCAAGCGTTCCCGCACGGTGCTCACCTCGGGCGGACTGGCACCGGTACTCGACTCCGGCAGCGGCAAACATTCCGTCTTCGCCCAGGCCATGCTCGACGTGCTCGCCGTCAATACCGATGTGCTCGAAACACAGCACCTGTACCGCGAAGTTGCGGCCCGGGTCGCGTACGCGGCCGATCGTTACCGGTTTGAGCAGGTGCCTGAATACGCGCCGATTCAACACGCCGGACACGAGGCAGGCGACTTCTTCTTTGTGCCGAAATGACTGACCGCAGCGGCAAGGAGGCTCACATGAAAACTCGATGCAAATGCCCGCGCTGGCTCATCCTCAGCGGGCTCGTCCTGTTGGTGCTGGCCATCGTCTTCGGACTCGTCGGCTGGGACCGCTTCCTGCGCGACCACGGCGCGGCGCAGTTCGACAACCCGGACGAGCGCTTCAAATACGGCTCCATCGGCGCGGAGAACGACGCCGGTATTCCCTACTGGATTTTCTATGTGCTGCCGCGCGTCTTTCCCGACAAGCTGCCCAAGCCAGGCATCGGCTACGCCAGCTTCGGCGTGGTGTGGGAACAGGGCCAAGAGCTGCCGGTGGGATTTTCCAAACGCCGCATCGGCTTCGACCGCGTCGCCAACACCTGCGCGTCCTGTCACGTGTCGAGCTACCGCAGCCAGCCCGACGAAACGCCGACGCTGGTCGCCACCGGCCCCAACCACACGCTCGACGTCGAAGCCTTCTTTCGATTTTTAGTCGACTGCGCCAAGGATCCGCGCTTCAATGCCGACACCCTGATGGCCGAGATCAACCTCGCCGCCGACCTCGATTTCATCGACCGCCTGGCCTACCGCTACCTGATCATCCCGATCACCAAAAAGCGCCTGGCCGAGCGCGAAGGCCAGTTCAAATGGATCTACCGCCACGACTTTCCTGAGTGGGGACGCGGGCGCGACGACGCGATGAACTTGACCAAGTACTTCATGATCCGCTGGCCGATGGACGACAGCTTCGGCCCGACCGACATGCCGTCGATCTGGAACCTGAAGAAATACCAGCCGGAAAAGGGCCACCGCATGAACTTCGCCGGCGACTCGCACGACCCGTATTCGGTCGTCATCGATTCGGCACTGGGTCTGATGGGCGCAGAGCCGAAGGACAAGGATGCATTCCTCGGACAGATCGACTGGCTGGTCGACTACCTGAAGAACAAACCGGCGCCGAAATACCCTTTCCCCATCGACGCAGTTCGTGCGGCGCAGGGCAAGGCCGTGTTCGACGCCCATTGCGCCGCCTGCCACGCTAGCGCGCGCACCGGAACGGTTATCCCGTTGAGAGAAATCGGCACCGACCGTGGCCGCATCGACACCTGGGGCAAGCAGGCAGCGATCGCGGCCAACCAGGTCGTCAAGGACATGGGGATCGAAAGAAAGGGCCTGGTCGAAGCCCCGCTGACCGGCTACGTGGCACAGTTCCTCGACGGCATCTGGCTGCGCGCGCCTTACCTGCACAACGGCTCGGTGCCAACCCTCGCCGATCTGCTGATGCCCCCCGCGCAGCGCCCGCAGGTCTTCTGGCGCGGCTACGACGTCTACGACCCGGTGCGCGTCGGATTTGTCGTGCAAGGCCCGGCGGCCGAACGTGCGGGCACGCCACTCGACACGCGGCAACGCGGCAACAGCAATCAGGGACACGACTTCGGCACGGCCCTGCAGGCCCGGGACAAGGCCGCGCTGCTGGAATACCTGAAAACCCTCTGACCCCGAAAGCCTTCACGAAAGGAAGTCGCATGGCCCTCAAGCCCCCCCGCACGCGGTCCGAACCGCCACTCAAAGCCAGCGCCGAAAAAGCCACCGGCCAGCGGCTTGATGCCTTTCCCGACCGCATCGACCTGCGCGACTGGTTTTACCAGCCGGCGCTGATCTCACTGCCCGATTCGCTGGTGAGTTGCGCCTTCATCAAGCCGGCGATGATTCTCGACCAGGGCAGCGAAGGTGCCTGCACCGGCTTTGCGTTGGCGGCCGTGGTGAACTTCTTGCGCGCCAAGCAGAAGCGGGCCGCCATCGTCAGCCCGCGCATGCTGTACGAACTGGCGCGGCGCTATGACGAATGGCCGGGCGAGGCCTACGAAGGCTCCTCCGCGCGCGGCGGGATCAAGGCCTGGGCCAAGCACGGCGTGTGTCTGCGCTCGGCATGGAAAGACAACCAGCACGGCATCACGCACATGAGCGATGCCATCATCCAGCAGGCGATGGCGACGCCGGGCGGCGCGTATTACCGCATCCGCCCCTACAACGTGCGCGACATGCATACCGCGCTCAGCGAAACCGGCATTCTCTATGCCACGCTGATGGTGCATTCAGGCTGGGCCGCCCCGGGTGGTAATAAGGGCGACAAGCCGGTGCTGGTGAGCTATGTGCATGGCGGTCGCAAGACCACGCTCAAGCTGCCGGTGATCAAACGCAGCGGCAGCGCCGATGGTGGCCACGCCATCGCCATCGTCGGCTACACCCCGCAGGGCTTCATCATCCAGAACTCCTGGGGGCCGGGCTGGGGCGCCGGCGGTTTTGCGCTGCTGCCCTATGAAGATTTTCTGATGCATGCCACCGACGTCTGGGTGGCGCAACTCGGCGTGCCGGTCATGATGGACCTGTGGGCGGACGACAAATCCATCGACACTTCCGGCATCCAGCGCGCCAGCCGCACCATCCCGCTGTCCGATATCCGGCCCTACGTCATCGATGTCGCCAACAACGGCGAGCTGTCCGATTCCGGCGATTACTGGACCACCGAGTCCGACATCGAGCGGCTGTTCTGCGAAACGATTCCTGCCAAGACGCGCGGCTGGAAGAAGCGCCGCATCCTGCTGTATCTGCATGGCGGCCTCAACGCCGAATCCGGATGCGCTAAACGCATCGTTGCCATGCGCGATGTCATGCTGGAAAACGAAATCTATCCGCTGCACATCATGTGGGAGAGCGATTTTCTCTCCAGCGTCGCCAACCTGTTCAAGGACCTGTTCACCGAGGCCGACAAGCTCGCCGGCGGCGGCTTCATGGAAAACCTGACGGAGGCCAAAGACCGTGTGCTCGAACTTACGCTCGCCCGCCCCGGCTTCCGGCTGTGGGGCGAGATGAAGGAAAACGCCCGGCTGGCGTCCGACCACCCGCACAACATCGGCGCCATCCAGCTTGTCGCAAGCTACGTCGAACTGGCCAAGAAGAAACTGGCCAGCCACGACAAGGCCGGCTGGGAACTGCACATCGTCGGCCATTCGGCGGGCAGCATCTTCGCCGCCTACGCCATGCCGCTACTGGCGAACCTGGGCATTCCGCTCAAAAGCGTGCAGTTCCTCGCCCCCGCCATCCGCACCGACACCTTCAAACAACTGCTGCTGCCCGGCCTCGAAGCGGGACAGATCCCGCTGCCGAGCCTGTACATGCTGTCGGACAAGCTGGAACGCGACGACAGCGTGGGACCCTATGGCAAATCCCTGCTCTACCTCGTCTCCAACGCCTTCGAAGGCATGCGCGAGGTGCCGATACTGGGGATGAAAGCCTGCATCGACGCCGACAAGACACTCGCCAAGCTGTTTAATGAAACCGTCGACGGCCGCCCCGCGCTGGTGGTCTCCGAGGGCATCCCGATCGATCCGGCCAAGGAAGCTGCCGCCATCAAGCTGGGCGCTTCGGTCAGCCACAGTCACGGCGGCTTCGACAACGACTGCGCCACCATGAACTCAGTGCTGACCCGCGTTCTGGGCACTGCGCCCAAGCGGCTGTTCACATCGCGTGACCTGAAATACTGAGCCTACGCAGCCGCCAGCCGCGCGCCGCGTTCAACCCCAAGGAGACAGCATCATGAATATCCACGCCACCATTCACCGTTCATACCCGGCAGTCATGTTGATTTGGTTGGGCCTTGCCAGCCCCTTCGCCCTCGCACAAGCGCCGATTCCCGAGCAGGCGCTGACGCAGACGTTCGATAATGCGCAGCTCAAGTGGGGGCCTTGTCCAGCGTTCCTGCCCCAAGGATGTGCGATCGCCGTGCTTCACGGCGATCCGGCGAAAGACAACCTCGACGTGTTCTTCAAAGTGCCAGGCAAGTCGACCATCCCACTGCATTGGCATACCTCCGCAGAGCGCATGGTGCTGGTTGCCGGCGAGCTTCATGTCACCTACGACGGGCAGAAAACGGCCATTCTCAGGCCAGGAACCTATGCGTACGGTCCGGCCAAACGACCCCACGATGGCTTCTGCGCCAGCAGCGACCCGTGTGTCCTCTTCATTGCGTTCGAGTCGCCGTTAGATGCGGTGCCGGTTGTGAATACCGGCCGGAACACAGCAAAGTAGCAATCCTAAAAAATATCAGCCTGATGGGTGGATATTCAAACTTGACCTGACAGCATGTGTCAGATTTGCTTTGCTCGATAGTCTCAAATCGACCCAGAAGAGACGGTCGAGGCTTGTTCACTGAATGTCTGTTGATGCGGTGAATGCGGCCTAATTCAAATCCCATACCGAGCTGCTAGTAGATAGTTGAGCATCCCGAACGGGTGCATAATCCGTCTGCCGCCGGTCTCCTTTTCCATAACGTAATATCAGAGACCGGGCACTGAAAAAACTGATAAAAATCATCGAGATAAAACACCATGATGGCTGTCTCTATATTAATGAATGTCCGGACCCATGGGTCTCTTGAATAACGGTTGGGCCCCTTGAAATCTATCTATGAGCGCACGGTTCAGCCTTAAGGAGTGCATCGTTGTTCTTGTCTGCTTCCTACCATGGGCTGCGGGCCTTTATTTCGTCCACATCAATAACCACATTCCGCTTTCACCACTGCAACAAGCCTTGGATTCGAAGAATTTCGAACAAGCGAAAAGATTAATTCAAGAAGGGCGCATCGCTGACTATAACCCCCGTTCAGATTGGTTCAGAACCCCTCTTATGATGGCCGTTCACAATAGTCTTTGGGGGTATGACCACGAGGGCCATCCGGTAGATTGGATTGAGGTTGTGAATTTACTTCTGACATCAGACGCCGATGTAAATGAAACCGGTTGGCTCTGCTATACGCCACTACATCAAGCAGCGAGCGGGAAGGATCCAAAAATAATCAAAATACTACTTTCTCATGGCGCCACATTGGATCGTAAGAACTGTCATGGGCAGACACCCTTAATGATCGCGGCCGCTGTCGGAAATGTACCCGTAATAAATGAGTTGCTCATTGCTGGAGCAAATCCGCGCTCACTGGCGAAAGACGGCAAGACAGCTCTCGAATATGCAAAGACAACAGAGATCGCTACTCTCATCGCCGAGGCCAAGAACAAATGACCATCAAAGCATCTCTGAAGGGGAATTGGGTTCTTACTTGGACGCTATTATGCTTGGCTCCTCTAGCCCTTTCGTTCTACGCACTTACTCGCGAGGCGAACCAAACCCTTATCCAATATAGAGCCTGCCTTAATGCGCAGACTAAGTTCTTACCTGTTGGCGATGCAAGAATTTGCTGCATGCCATCCGGACTGCATCACACGATTCAACACCCCGAAGACCAAATCATCCCGTTCTCTAACGAGACCCTGATTGTCATGAGTACCGCCCATGGCGGTAAAGCATTTCTCGTTTTCCTTTTTCTTACCCCAAGCCTCTTGCTAGGTTATGGCATCTTGGTAAATAGCAAACGCATTTTGCGCTTTGGTGCCATGTCCACGTTCGTGACATATCTATTTATCCTGACCTACATAATGTATGCCATTGCTACGTTCACTGATAGCTAGGTTATGACCCATATGCTTAGTCAGTTGCCCAACCCTGCGGTCGAGAGGTACGCTCCGCCAGCAAGCTTCGCTTGCCGTCTCCGCGCCCCTCACCTTCAACGTTGACGCTGTAGAAGAACCCCTTTTCAGCCGAATCATCGACCCAAAAAAACGGCGTGGATTTTTCCACGCCGTTTTTCATTTCTGCTGTGCAATTC
>NCHD01000059.1 GCA_002257045.1 Hydrogenophilales bacterium 16-61-112
CTGATCACCTGCACCGCGCCCGGCGCATTTCGCAGCGTGACGCTGTTCGAAACCTGCTTGACCGAACTGGTCAACGCCCCGCAACCCATCGCCTTCGTATTCTGACCATGCGCCAGTTTCGCCCCGCCGAACTCGACGCCTACCTTAAGTCTGGTCACACCCCGACCCTGCTCGACGTGCGCGAACCGTGGGAGGCCGCGCTGTGCCGCATTCCGGGTGCCGTGCTGATTCCGATGGGCGAGCTGCCCAGCCGTATTCAGGAACTGGATCCAGATGCTGAAACCGTGGTGATCTGCCATCATGGCGTGCGCAGCTATCACGCTGCCCGCTATCTGGAAACGGTCGGCTTCGACGATGTCGTCAACCTCTCCGGTGGCGTCGCCGCGTGGGCCGACGAAGTCGACCCGTCCATGCCGCGCTACTGACTCCATGCCCAGAACTGGATCCACCATGCCTTTCAAGCTGTTGACGCTTGCCCTCGCGACGCTCCTCGCGCCCGCCGTTCAGGCGACCAACCTCACCGACGTCTACCGCGACGCGCAGACCTACGATGCGCAATACGCGGCTGCGCGCGCCGCGTCGCAGGCCGGGCAGGAAAAGTCTGCCCAGGGTCGCGCCGGCCTGTTGCCGCAGGTCAACCTCAACGGCAACGTGCGCTACAACGATGTCACCTCCACCTTGCCCGGCGGCGACGCGCGCTACGACTCCAACGGCCTCGGCATCAACGCCTCGCAGCCGCTGTATCGCAAGCAGAATTTCGTGCAATACGAACAGGCCAAAAACCAGACCAAAATCGCCGACATGCAATTCCGGCTGGCCGAGCAGGACCTGATCCTGCGTGTCGCGCGGGCCTATTTCGATGTGCTGGAATCGCAGGACAACATTGCCTTCATCAACGCGCAAAAGTCCGCCATCACTGAGCAGCTGGCTGCGGCCAAGCGCAACTTCGAAGTCGGCACCGCCACCATCACCGACACCCACGAAGCGCAGGCGCGCTTCGACCTTGCTGTGGCGCAGGAAATTGCCGAGCAGAACAACCTCAACATCCGTCTGCGTTCGCTGGAAAGGCTTGTTGGCAAACCGCCCGGATCGCTCGATGCGCTGGTCGACAACAAGCTGCTGCAAGCCGAATCCATCGGCATCGATGACTGGGCCGAACGCGCCAGCAAAGGCAACCTGCAAGCCGAAATCCAGCGGCTTTCCAAGGCCATCGCCGATCAGGAAATCGAGCGCACCCGCGCCGGCCACTACCCCACGCTCGACGCTGTCGCTGGCTACACCATCAACAACGGGCAGAATTTCGGCTCACTGCAGGTGGACACCCGTACTGCCAGCGTCGGCGTCGAACTCAACCTGCCGATCTATCAGGGTGGACTGACAAGCTCGCGCGTACGCGAAGCCGTCGCCAACCAGGAAAAAGCACGCCACGATCTGGAGTCCGCCACCCGCGACGCCAGCCTGCAAGCGCGCCAGGCCTGGCTTAACGTCAATAGCGGCGTGGCCCGCGTGCGGGCGCTGGAGCAGGCGCTGGTCTCGACCCAGGCGCAGCTCGATTCGACCAAGCTCGGCCTGGAGGTCGGCGTGCGGACCAGCCTCGACGTGCTGAACGCCGAACAGCAGGTCCTCTCGGCCCGCCGTGATCTGTCTGCCGCGCGCTATGCCTACCTGTTGTCGGGCCTGTCGCTCAAGGCCGCCGACGGCAGCCTCGGCCCCGCCGACCTGGCCGCCATTGACCAGCATCTGAAACCCGTAGCGAATTAAGTACCCGACAGCCTGCGGTTGGGAACAGATACCCGACAGCCTGCGGCTTGGGGATTTATGCCCCCAACGTGGGCACAAGCCCCCTAAAAGGGCACAAGCCCCGCCACGCGCGCCGCCGCGCCGCGATGGCGCGCGGCAAACGCCCGTCCCGCCTCGCCCATGCGGGTGCGCGCCGGGGCATCGGCCAGCAGACGCACGCTGTTTTCCATCAGCGCGGCCGCATCGTTCACCCGCAGCGCCGCGCCCGCCTCGATCGCCAGCTGCGTCGCCCCCTCGAAATTGAAGGTATGTGGCCCCACCAGCACCGGCCGCCCCACGCTCGCCGCCTCGATCAGATTCTGCCCGCCCAGCGGCTGCAAACTGCCGCCAACAAACGCCACATCGCACGCCGCGTAATAGGCGAACAGCTCGCCGAGGCTGTCGCCCAGCAGCACCCGCGTCTGCGGGTTCAGCGGCGCAGCGTCGAGCGCGCTGCGCCGCTGGTACGACAAGCCTGCTGCTTCGATCAAGGCCGCCACTGCGTCGAAGCGCTGCGGATGGCGCGGCACCAGCAGCAGCAACACCCCGGCTGGCGCAGTGTCGGCAAAGGCACGCAGCAGCGGCGCTTCCTCGCCCTCGCGCGTACTCGCCGCGAGCAGCACCGGGCGCGCGCCCCACGCGGCTTTCCATGCGGCCCCGCGTTCGAGTTGCGCTTGCGGCGGCGTGATGTCGAATTTGAGATTGCCGCTGATCTGCGGCGCACGCGCGCCGAGCTTTTCGAGCCGCGCCGCATCAGCTTGCGTCTGCGCGGCCACGACGGCGACCCGCTGCAGGCATGCGCGCACCAAAGCAGGCAGCCGCGCATAGCCGCGCGCCGAGCGTTCAGAGAGACGCCCGTTCGCCAGCATCAGCGGCACGTGCTCGCGCGCTGCCGCGTGTATCAAATTCGGCCACAGCTCGGTTTCCATCAGGATGCCGACACGCGGGCGCGCCCGGCGCACAAACCGCCGCACCAGCCACGCGTAGTCGTAGGGCAGATAAACGATGCGGGCGAAATCGCCGTACAGCGATTCAGCCGTCGCGCGCCCGGTCGGCGTCATGCAGGTGAGCAAAACCGGCGCATCGGGATGCGCCGCGCGCAACGCCGCGATCAGCGGTTGCGCCGCACGCATTTCGCCCACCGACACCGCGTGGATCCACAACGCGCCGGTCGGCACATTGGCTGACCCCAGGCGTTCGTCCCAGTATTGCCGGTAGCCAGGCTCGCGCCGCCCGCGCCACAGCAGCCGCAGCGGAATCAGCGGCGCGGCCAGCAGCAGCGCCAGTCGGTACAGGCTCCAGTCGAACAAGCCGAGGACCATCGGCTGTCGGGTGCTAAACTCGGCGCCACTTTCTGGAGGCCCAACAATGAAAATCCTGCTCACCGGCGCGGCCGGTTTTAGTTCCGGCCATTCGCTTTGCTCACTTAACTTGCGCACAGCGCACGTTAGCCTTCTCTGAAACCGACGGAGCCATCATGAAAGTTCTTCTTACAGGTTCCGCCGGTTTTATCGGCATGCACGTCGCGCAAATCCTGTTGAAGCGCGGCGACGAAGTGGTCGGCATCGACAACCTCAACGACTACTACGACCCGGCGCTCAAACTGGCGCGACTGGAACAGCTCAAGCCCTGGCCCAACTTCCGCTTCCTCAAGGCCGACATCTCCGACCGCATGGTGATGGAAGACCTGTTCGAAAAAGGCCACTTCGACGCCGTCATCAACCTCGCCGCGCAGGCCGGCGTGCGCTACTCGCTGAAAAATCCGCACGCCTATGTGCAATCGAATATCGTCGGCTTCGCCAACCTGCTCGAAGGCTGCCGCCACCACGGCGTCAAGCACTTCGTTTACGCCAGCTCATCAAGCGTCTACGGCGCCAACACCAAGATTCCGTTCTCCACCCACGACCCGGTCAACCACCCGGTCAGCCTTTACGCCGCCAGCAAAAAGGCCAACGAGCTAATGGCGCACACCTACTCGCACCTCTATGGCCTGCCGACCACCGGCCTGCGCTACTTCACCGTCTACGGCCCGTGGGGCCGGCCCGACATGTCGCCGTGGCTGTTCACCAGCGCCATCCTCGAAGGCCGCACCATCGACGTCTTCAACCACGGCGACATGATGCGCGACTTCACCTACATCGACGACATCGCCGACGGCACCGTCAAAGTGCTCGACCGCATCCCGCAAGGCAACCCCGAGTTCGACCACAAGAACCCCGACCCGGCATCGAGCCACGCGCCCTACCGCGTCTACAACATCGGCAACCACACCCCGATGCAGCTGATGGACTTCATCGGCACCATCGAAGCCGCGCTCGGCCAGACCGCGAAAAAGAACTTCCTGCCGATGCAGGACGGCGACGTGCAGGCGACCTACGCGGATATCGACGAGCTGGTTCGCGATACCGGATTCAAGCCGGAGACGACGCTGGAGTATGGGATCGGGAAATGGGTGGCGTGGTATCGGGAGCACACCGGGAAGTGAACGTGGGGCCATGCGTGCGACAAACTGCGGTCCCGATTACTTAGCTTAAGCTTTATTGAGTTGTGCGCGATATCGCCGTAAAACATCAGGACGGTATCCGTTGTGGGGCGCTATTTACCATCGCTTCAGCTCAAAATTGAGCTACAAAATTGATCACAGGGCGGCATCGGAGAAATCATGAATAATTGGAGCGAGGCGAATAAATACACGCTTTACGGCGCGGCATTTGGCGCATGTTTTCCTGTGTTTTCGATACTTTTTTTATTTTTAGTGCAAGGTTTTGGCGGAGCGGACACGCTGGTGGAAATCATCCGGCAAGCTCACACCAATCTCCTGCTGTATGTGATCGACACGGCCCCGCTCTTTTTGGGGCTGGCCGCGCGATGTGCCGGCGTCCGGCAGGATCGCATCCGTTTTTTTGCGAACTCTCTGGAGCAGCAGGTTCATGACAAGACGGAATCTTTGCGCACCGCCCTTGAGGAATCCCGCGAAGCCAATGAATTGATCAGCTACATGGCCGATCACGATACCTTGACGGCCTTATTGAATCGACGTCGTTTCCAGGACACGTTGGATAACTGGATGCAATATGCGGCGCGCTACCACCGCCTCGGCACCTTGCTATTTATCGATCTGGATAAGTTTAAATTCATCAATGACAGTTACGGCCATAAGGCAGGCGACCACTACCTTGTTTCTACCGCGACATTGCTGAGCAAGACCCTGCGGACCACCGATATCCTCGCGCGCTGGGGAGGCGATGAGTTCGTGGCATTTTTGCCGGAAACCGCAGGGCCTCAAGCGCATTATGTTGCCAACAAGGTGCTCGCAGCTTTTGCACAAGCCTCTTTTTCTATCGATGGAGAAGCTTTTCAGCCATCCATCAGCATTGGCCTGGCTTCGGTGCCCGAACACACACGGGATATGCACGAGCTGGTTATGTATGCGGATGCCGCAATGTACGAGGCCAAAAAAGCGGGCCGCGGCTGCTGGCGGGTATACGGCGGCAGCCCGCCGGAAATAGAGCACATCCAGGCGCATTTGCAGTGGGAAGCGCGAATTCGCCGCGCGTTGAACAACGATCAGTTTTTGCTGTTGTACCAGCCCCTGCTTAATCTTCGGACCGATCTAACCGACGGCTACGAGGCCTTGTTGCGGATGGAGGACTCCGCCGGGCAACTGATTTCCCCCGGCCTGTTTCTGGAATCGGCCGAAAGGGCCAATTTAAGTTCGATCATCGACGTGATGGTGATCCGTAAAGCTGTGCGCCGACTCGCGCCGCTGGAAAAACTTCACCCCGGCATCTGGGTCTCGGTCAACCTCTCGACCAAAACCATTCAGGATAAAAACCTGGCCTCGCAAATCGAGGCCGTGTTGCAAGAATATCCCGGTCAAACCAACTCAATCCGTTTTGAAATTTCAGAAACCACCGTACTGCAAAATCTGGGTGCCGTGCGTAATATCGCCGCCCAAATTAAAGCTTTTGGCTGCTCGCTGATACTTGATGATTTTGGCATGGGCTCCGCATCCATGCATTATCTGGATGGGCTGCCCATCGATATGGTGAAAATCCACCCCACTCTGATTCGCGATCTGACGGATAAATCAAAGACCCAGGGTTTTGTAAAGAACCTCACCGAAATGTTGCATGGATTTCACCTGAAGGTGGCCGCAAAATCGGTCGAGAATCCGCAATTGCTGGAGTTACTGCGCACACTGGGAATTGACTATGCGCAAGGGTTTGCCGTTGGACGCCCGCTCGAATCCATTGAGCAGATTACGGAAGCACCCAATACTTTGCAGGCATAACCGACACCTTACCTTATGTAAGCCCAAGCGCGGGGTCAGAGCAAGCCGGGGACAGGTCTTGCAATGACATAACACGCTGCCCAAATCGCGCTGCCGCCGCCATCGGCACAACTACTAAAACATCCCCCTAAAAAAACAATCCTAGCGGAATCCAAAATACGATAGAACGGCGAGGACGATGACAATGGCGCCGACGATATATACGATGTTGTTCATAGGTTTTCTCCAAAATTTAATTAACTACAGGGGCTTTATCCCTCGCTCACAACCATAGTTTTTTTGCGTGGAAAGACAATGCGCTCCGGTCTGAATCAGCATTGTCCGACACGCCGGATAGGCACCGTCCGAGCAATACGCTTTTTCCAGTCTGAAAACCCAACGCTTCCAAATCCAGGGCGACCCACCGAGATCACGGGTCACAAAACCATCAGGACAGGCCACGGCAACCGGCATCGCCCTCATTCCCCGATCACGATCAGCCACGGGGTCTTGCAATAACACATAAGCAATAGATGCCGGTACCCGCCCTCTGATACCGCCCCGCCCACTCAGTCAGTCCCGGCCTGACGTAAACTGAACCGCTCAAAACTGCCGATTCCCCCCATCCACATCAATGAAGCCTTTAACGGTCAAAACCTACCTTCCCTGGGTCGTGGCCGTGGCGCTGTTCATGGAGGGCCTCGATACCACCATCGTCAACACCGCAGTACCTGCGATCGCTGAGGGGCTTCAGGTGACACCGCTGAGCCTGAAGGCGGTGGTGACCAGCTACATCCTGAGCCTGGCGGTGTGCATCCCGGTCAGCGGCTGGATGGCGGACCGCTATGGCACGCGCCGCGTGTTCAGCATCGCGGTGGCTGTCTTCACCCTGGCCTCGATCCTGTGCGGCCTGGCGCAAAACGCGCCGATGCTGGTGGCGGGGCGCATTCTGCAGGGCGTGGGCGCGGCGATGATGATGCCGGTGGGACGACTGGCGATCATTCGCACTTTCCCCAAAGCGGAACTGTTGCGGGCGATGAACTTCGTCATCATCCCGGCGTTGATCGGGCCCTTGCTCGGGCCCACGGTCGGCGGCCTGATTGTGCACTGGCTCTCCTGGCACACCATCTTTTTCGTCAACGTGCCGGTGGGCCTGATGGCGCTGTGGCTGGCGCATCGCTACATGCCGGATTACCGCGGCGAGTCGCGGCGCCCGCTGGATGTTGTCGGTCTGGTGCTGTTCGGCAGTGGCGCAGCTTTGCTTTCCTGGCTGCTGGAAATCTTTGGCGAGCATCAGATCGACGCGACCTCGGCGACGGTGCTGCTGGTGCTCAGCCTCAGCCTGCTGGCCGCGTATGTCTTGCATGCCCGCGAGACGGCCCATCCGCTGCTGCGCCTGGCGCTGTTCCGAGTGCGCACGTTTCGCGTGTCGGTGGGGGGCGGCTTCATTACGCGGCTGGGGGTGGGCGGACTTCCATTCCTGCTGCCGCTGCTGTACCAGCTCGGCCTCGGCCTGCCTGCCTGGCAGTCGGGTCTGCTGATGATGCCGGCCGCTGCTGCGGCCATGTTCATGAAGTTCATTTCATCGCGGGTGCTTGCGCGCTTTGGCTACCGTCGCATCCTGATCGTGAATACGGTGATGATCGGCGTCGTGGTCTGCCTGTTCTCGCTGGTGACCCCGGCCACACCGATCCTACTGATCGTGCTGCTGGGGCTGGCGATGGGCTTCTTCAATTCGCTGCAATACACCAGCATGAACTCGATGGCCTTTGCCGACATCGACAGCCCCGATTCGAGCATGGCCAGCACCATTTCCAGTTCGATGCAGCAGATGTCGATGAGCTTCGGGCTGGCCTGCGGCTCGCTGGTCGCCGCGTGGTATCTGGGCGACCTGCCGCAGACCGACCGCGCGGCGGTGACGACCGCGCTGCATTACGCGTTCCTGACGCTGGGTGGCCTGACCGCACTGTCGTCGCTGTCATTCTGGTCGCTGCGGCCCGGGGATGGGGAAAGCGTCAGCAAGGGAACGGTGCGGATGACGGAATAATGGCCTACGTGTGGCCGAACAGAATACGCAACGCCTGACGGGATACAAGCGCCCCCACTAAAGCCTTTATGATGGCGCAGCGGAGCGAGCCGACAGGTGGCGTCCTGTCGGCCCGTAGAACCATAAAACAGGGTCGCCGGCACCAATCGTCGGCCAATCCTTACCTTGAAATCCACGCCATGTTGTTCCACCCATCCAAGGAGAGAGACTCATGAAGCTTCAAGTTAGTGTTGCCGCAGTCCTGTTGAGCGTGGCGTCATTTTCTGCGCTGGCAGACATTGTTATTCCGATGACGCTGGTTGATGACAAAGGCGTTGGCGCGTCGGTCGGCCAGGTCACGATTTCAGAATCGCCGTATGGCCTGGTGTTCACCCCCGCCCTCAGCGGCATGGCGCCGGGATTGCATGGTTTCCATGTGCATGCCAATCCCAGCTGCATGCCCAAGGATAAAGACGGGAAGATGGTTCCGGCGCTTGCCGCGGGCGGCCATTTCGATCCGCAAAATACCAATCGCCACGGGACGCCGTGGGGTGATGGCCACCTGGGCGATCTGCCGCCGCTGTTCGTGGATGCCAGCGGCAATGCCAGCCAGCCGGTTCTGGCGCCGCGCCTGAAAATGGCGGACATGAAAGGGCGCTCGCTGATGGTGCATGCCGGCGGCGATAACCATTCCGACCATCCCGCCGCACTGGGTGGCGGCGGATAAACCTGGCGTCAGCGGGTCGGTCGCAAAGGGCCGATCTGCTGCGTTTTAGTTTTCACCTGGCGGCAAACTGTCCCCCTATCGCAATGCCGCTTCTCTCGCTAAGCACACCCATAACCCAGTCTCTCAGGAGTCGCCAACCTGGCCTAACGGTTGTGAACGGATAACTAGGCCGACTGAGCAAGCAAAGGGGTTCGCGATGGATGCCGATCTCCCTGTCCGCATCAAGCGCCAGCCGGATAAGCCCTGCGGCCCGATTTCTCTGCATGCGATCTACCGCACCCCAACGACCCGATCGAGTTTACGTCGCAACCTGCGTCCATACCCTGGAGCCATCGAAGCAGCGATCCTCTGCGGTGATTCAGCCACGGGTTGATCGGCGCCCAAGCGCAATGGCGCAACGGGTGTCGCCATCCGACGACGCGCGCAATTCACCCTAAGCCTCTGATTTAACTGAACCTTATTTAAATAAGCCGGATCAGGTGTCGCCATCAGGCGACGTTTTTCCCGGTTTTTCACCCTGAACGCTTCAATAAAAACCATTATCTATCTGTTTATAAACAATTTTTTAGTTCTGGAACGGGTATTGCTATAAGGCATGATGTGTCCAGGTCCGGGCACAACCATGCCAGAGCGTTATACAACCCAGAATCGAGAGACCTTTCCCATGCTCAAATCCTTCATGCAACCCGGCCACGCCGCCGCTTCCAAAGCCGATTCAAGCAAGACCAGCCATTCGGGCTACCCGAACAAACCGGCCGAAACCGCCAAGCCGGCCGAGGCGGTCGAGGCAGTTCAAACCGTTGAAGTCGCCCGCGAAGCGCAGCCGCAGGAAGCTTCCTCACACGCGCGCAACGAAGAGGGCAGCAAGCTCATCGTCGGGCCGAACATCAAGCTGAAGGGCTCGGAAATCACCGATTGCGAAATCCTGGTGGTGGAAGGCCGCGTGGAAGCGTCGATGAACAGCCGCGATATCCGCATCGCCGAGGGCGGCGTGTTCTCGGGCAAGGCCGAGATCGACGTGGCCGAAGTCCACGGCACTTTCGAAGGTGACCTGACGGCGCGCAAACGCCTGGTGATCTATGCCACCGGCAAGGTCACCGGAGTGATTCGCTATGGCGCAATGATGATCGAGGAAGGCGGCACGCTTTCCGGGGATGTGCAACGGCTTGCTACCGGACCCAGCCTGGCCAAGCTGCCGGAAGCCGTAGCGCAGACCCCAAAACCTGACGTGGCCGACGAGCCCGCGCAGGAGCCGGCGCTGGAGCAGATTCACTTCGGCTCCACGCTGGCACGCAATCTGGCGGGACGACGCTAAGGCGGGGCGACGCCTCGACGCGACGCGCTGTCGTTGAGGAGCGACAGCGTGGCGTCGGGATCTGATCGCGCCATGCCGGATGTGCGAATGGGGTTTGCTCGTCGATCAACGCGCAGACCCTTTTTTTACGGCAGCGCAAAGGCAACCTTCCCGCCGGCTTTGCTGCTTATCGCCGCCACGGCGAACAAGTGAGCGACTTCTAGCCTTCGGCTTCCTGCGCGCTGATCAGGTTTTGATAAAGCAGGGCCGAGATGACCAGGGTGTCCTGGCTGGTCACGTCTTCGAACGACAGCCCATGCAGGACGGTGGGCTTTTCGTCCTCCGCCGGGCGCGAAGCATTCACCGACCGTATCTTGCAGTTCAGGGCCAGCACGTGCTCGGCGGCCCCGACCTTGACACGCAGCTTGAGCGTGAGCAGCGTGCCGACCGCGCCTATTTTCTCACTGACGGCGATCAGCGCGCCGCCGATACTGATGTCGCGCGCAACGCATGCAAGCCCGCGGCCGCCTTCGGCCGTGGCGTGACAGATGATGTGGATGCGCCCGCGCGAGCTGCCGCGCACCACCATGCCGCGCACCTCCTTGGGATAGGCCAGATGCAGGTGGGGATATGGCGTGTTGGTCACGCGCTTGGCGCTGGTGGTGAAGGCGTAGGCACTTTTCCCGCTGAACAGGCGCACCACGAAATCCTGTCCTTCGCGCACCAGCATCATGCTGCCGTTGATAATCGGCGTGGTGACGATGACGCTCTGGCTTTCCAGATAACCGATCAGGGTGACGAAGCTGCGCGACGGCTCGACATCGGACTGGAACTGCAACTGGATGGAATCGCCGATGGCCAGCTTGATCTGGTCCAGCGTCAGCGGACCGGCATCACGCGGGGACGGTTCCGGCTTGCCGGTTTTGAAAGAGGGCTCATCAAGTGCTGTGGACATCGTTTGCCTGCTCAGGGTTTGTCATGCTTGTCTCAACACGGCCCCCTGCGTAATCTGCAGGCCGGGCCCCGACTCGCGTATTGGCGCGCATACATGGCTTGAAGGCACATGCACGCTGTATATCGTGCATAAACGGCCCATAATTTAGGGCAGCCCCGACAGATGCCGCGCATGGCTGGCGCTTTATTTCCCGAGAACCCGACCGGATGGACGCCGCGTGACCCGATTCCAGAACCGATTGCGAGCGCTTTGCCGCGCGCGTGCGACCCTGCAAAGCCAGGCACATCGCCCCATCACACAGATTCCGGTGGGCGCACAGCCATGAACCCGCCGCTGCTGCCACCCCGCCCGCACGACAGCCACAAGGCCCGGTTGGGCCGTATCGGCATTGTCGGCGGCACGCCGGGCATGGTGGGCGCGGCCTTGCTGGCGGGACGGGCGGCGCTGCACTGCGGCGCGGGGCTGGTGACGCTGGGGGTACTGGATGCAGTGGTCCATGTCGACTTCAACATGCCGGAACTGATGTTCGCACCGCCCGACTCACTGGTGGCCGACCCCAACCTGACGGTGCTGGCGATCGGGCCGGGGCTGGGGCAGACGCGCGCGGCCGTCGACCTGCTGCACGCCGCCTTGCGCCACCCCGGGCCACTGGTGGTGGACGCAGACGGCTTGAACGGACTGGCGCAACACGCGGAACTGGCCGCAGCCTGCGCCCGGCGAACCGCCCCGACGCTGCTGACGCCGCACCCGGGCGAAGCCGCCCGCTTGCTGCACACCCACACCGACGCGATTCAGGCCGACCGCGAACAGGCGGCGCGGCAACTGGCAGCGACATTCCATGCCTGGGTGGTGCTCAAAGGCGCCGGCTCGGTGCTGGCGCAGCCCGACGGCACGACATCGATCAACACAAGCGGCAATCCGGCCCTGAGCGCGCCCGGCATGGGCGATGTGCTGACTGGCATGCTGGCCGCGTTTCTGGCGCGGCTGCCGCCTGCGGACGCCTTGCGCCTGGCGGTTTGGCTGCACGGCCAGGCGGCGGATGATGCAGTCGCCGAACAATTCGGTCCGGAGGGGCTGACGGCTTCAGAGCTGATCGGCTGGGTGCGGCGCCGGCTAAATGCTGTCGAAGGGCGCGGCTGACGCCCGCTGGCGTTAGAGCCCAACCACTTGCAGCAGCACCTCGGCGCCTTTGGCCCGTTCCTCAACGACAATCACGCTGTCGCCACTGGCCTTGAATTCTGCCCAGCGATGTCGCACTTCTTTAAAATTCGCTCACCTGCCTGCGTGACTCGCTCGTCATCAGCACGATCCCGGCCAGCGCATCGTCGTCGTCTTCAACCCCCATCGTGAGCGCCGCCGGGGTGTCCGTATGGAATCCTGTTTACAGCAGGGCCACTCCAGCTCGACAAGATGCCGATTGACAAAGGTCACCACGGGGGACTCGGTCACGTGTTATAGGGTGTTCAAGCAGTCCTGACGGGCGTCACGCCAGCTTGTGAACACTTCAGCCAATTGGTTGAGCTGCTTAAATACCGTATTGCTTGACGTTTTATATAGCGCTGGTCGTACCGTTCGCTCATTTCATCTATGACTGAACCAAATATTGCCCACGCGGTGAGGCGTGGAAAACGGAACCGTGATGCGGCTGGCCATCAAAATTATTGAGGCAGCCCTCCACCCAACGGCCAGATCGTGGGGTGGAAACTGCAGTACGCAAAGCGGTGTCATGACGCAGCGGCTGCTAGCCTAAAGCGAGTACACATAATGGCGTGCGGTGTATCGTTGCGCTGCACTGGATTAGCATGGCTGCGAATCGACCGATTATAAAACCATGGGCAATCCTGCCAAGCACACACCATCAGGGAGAAGACATGCACTGGTATCTCGGCGTTCTCAAGCAATACGCGGTATTCAAGGGGCGCGCCCGGCGCAAGGAATACTGGTTCTTTATCCTGTTCAACCTGATCGCCAGCCTGTTGCTGACCGTGGTCGACTTCATGACCGGCAGCCTCGATGCCGAACTCGGGATAGGGCTGTTGAGCGGCCTCTATTCACTGGCGGTGCTGATACCCAGCCTGGCAGTGACGGTGCGCCGACTGCACGATACCGGCCGCACCGGCTGGTGGCTGCTGATCGGCCTGATTCCCCTGATCGGCGCCATCGTGCTACTGGTGTTCATGCTGCTCGACAGCCAGCCGGGCGACACCGAATATGGCGCCAATCCCAAAGGGGCCACGGCCTGAGCCACGTCTGCCTGAACCCCGGGCCCCGCCTCACCCTGCCTGCTTACCCTTCACCCAGAATTCGCATGATTTGGCTGCCCGCTTTCTTGATGCGCTGCTGTAAACGGTAACGCCGGACAGCACGTTGATCGATCTGGCACGGGTCCGACCGGCTAGCGGGCGGGCGCTTCAGCAGGCCCCTCGCCCAGCGCGTACCCAGCAGCTTCCGCCGAGGCTTCAGATGCCGGTTTCGACGTGACCTCTTCATACAGCGCCTCCTTCGTCGGATTGCTTTTGTCGCCGCCGCGCTCGCTTGTCGCTACGGCAGGGTTTTTGGAATAGCAGCCGCTCAGGATCAGCAAGCCGGACATCAGCGCCAGCACGCCATACGAGGCGTGCCGGGGATGCGCACGTGGAAATTGAGCCGCTACGACGCAGGCCGCTCCGGCCCCGCTCCATTCATACAACAGCATGTGTTCGTCATCGAGATGTTTCAGGGTCTTGAGCATGGGACAACTCCGGGGATACGAGCTGGCCGGCCACGGTGTGGGCGCGTCCGGCCAGTCTCGATGGGTTATCAGAAACGGTGCTCAGGGCGCCTTACTGGCGGTGGCCTTGACCCATTCGTCGCTGCTGAGTTGGTTGTCGCCGTTGGCGTCCTCGGACAGAAAGGTCTTGCCGCTGCCGCCCAGGGCGACGAACTCCTCAAGGCTGACCATGCCGTCGCTGTTCTGGTCGTAAGCCTTGAAATCAGGGACATCAGGCTTGTTGACCGAGGCTGCCCAAGCTTGGGCCGCGGCGAAAGCGCACAGCAAGGTCACCAGGGCAGCGTTGCGGATACGGGTATCAAAGGTACTCATGTTGATCTATCTCCTATAGTTGAAATGAATGCAAGTGCACTCGGAAGGAGATATAGCGACGATCATGCCAGGTCTATTTTTATCCATAAATACAGTATGTTAAATAGACATTACAGGCACACCAGCAGGCAGCCCCCCCGGTTTTAGGGTGCAACTTGTCGCCTGTCGGCGACGCCCTGAAGCAATCACCCGCAGACACCTGTTTTTACAGGGAGTTTTTGTCTGCGGTGAGCGACAAACGCGTCCCGTGCGTCGTGCAGGCACAAAAAAAGGAGCCAGGCTCCCTTTTAAGTCTTTGCAAGCCGATGGTTGCTTCAGCCGGCGTCATCGCGTTCCTTGAACAGGGCAGGGGTCAGGCCGTGGCGTTCCAGCAGCCGGTACACCTCGGTGCGGTTGCGTCCCGCCAGCCGCGCCACTTCGCTGACCTGGCCGCGCGTCAGTTTCAGCAGCGTAATGAGGTAATCGCGCTCGAACGCGGCACGCGCCTCGGCCAGCGGCTGGATGTCGGCCGGTTTGTCGCGCAGGGCGCGCGCCACCAGGCTGGCCGGAATGGTCGAGGTGGTGCACAGCGCGCAGCATTGCTCCAGCACGTTGCGCAGCTGGCGGATGTTGCCTGGCCAGTCGGCCGCCACCAGCATTTCCAGCGCCTCGGGGGAAAAACCATGGATGCGGCGGCGGTATTTATCGGTCAGTTCGGTCAGAAAATGGCGCGCCAGCAGCGGGATGTCCTCGCGCCGTTCGCGCAACGGCGGCAGCAGCAGGTTGACCACGTTGAGGCGGTAATACAGGTCTTCACGAAACTCGCCGCTGACGATCGCTTCTTCCAGATTGCGATGGGTGGCCGACAGGATGCGCACGTCGACGGCGCGCGTTTCGGTGGCGCCCACCGGCCGCACTTCACCTTCCTGCAGTACGCGCAGCAACTTGACCTGCAGGGGCGCGGGCATGTCGCCGATCTCGTCCAGAAACACCGTGCCGCCTTGTGCGCTGAGGAACAGGCCGGGATGGTCACGCCCCGCGCCGGTGAACGCGCCTTTCATATGACCGAACAGTTCCGATTCGAGCAGCTCGGCCGGAATCGCGCCGCAATTGATGGCGACGAAGGGCTTGGCGCGGCGCGGGCTGGCACGGTGAATGGCGCGCGCCAGCAGTTCCTTGCCGGTGCCCGATTCGCCCTGGATCAGCAACGCGGCTTCGCTTTGCGCGGCCAGCTGCGCCTCGGCCAGCAGGGTCTCCATCGCCGGGCTGGCGGTGAGCATTTCGCTGCGCCAGCTGTCGTCGCCGCTGTCGGAACTGGCACCCGCAAGCTGGGTGGCGCGTTTCAGCAGGCTGACCAGCGTGGGGGCGTCGTAGGGCTTGGTCAGGTAGCCGAACAGGCCTTGCTGGGTGGCGGCCACGGCGTCGGGAATGCTGCCGTGCGCCGTCAGCACGATCACCGGCAGCGCCGGGTCGCGCGCATGGATGGCACGAAACAGCGCCATGCCGTCGATGCCGGCCATTTGCATGTCGGTCAGCACGGCGTCCGGCCGCGCCACCGCCAGTTGCGCCAGTGCCGCTTCGCCGCTGCCTACCGCTTCGACACGAAAGCCGTTGGCTTCCAGCCGCAGGGTGATCAGCTCGCGCAGCGAGGCGTCGTCGTCGACGACCAGAATGGCGGGTTTTTTCATGGTGCTTTGGCGGGCGAGCTGCGTTGTTGCAGGGATTTCTCCAGCGCCTTGATCTGGTCGAGCTTGTCCTGCAACTCATCCGCACGCACGGTCTGCTGCCTGAGTTCGAGGCGCGCCTTGAGTGTGCGTTTCAGCAGGTCGACCAGCGCCTGGGTGCGGGAGTCGGCGTCTTCCATCGCGGCCAGCGCCTTGAGGCCGCGTTCAAAGGCATCGACGCTGTCCTCGCGCTCGAGCAAGGCGGCCAGCTGAAGCCGCCTGGCATCGTCGAGTCGGCGGCTGCTATCCAGTGCGGCCAGTTCGCGCCGTCGCTGCTCGGGTGAAAGGGTGGCCACCCGAGCCAGTTCGGTCGCCGCCACCGACAGGCCTGACGCGACGGGACTGGGGCGGGGCGCCGCACGCTCGGCCCCGGGCATCCAGGAACAGGCGCCCAAACCCAGCAGACACACGGCAAGCAGAACAGAATTGAAGGTCATTGCGGCAAGGGCCAGGTTGTCCGGAAGCAGGTTGTCCAGGGCGGACGGTCGACGATCTCGATCTGTCCACCGGCGGTCAGCAGGGTTTCGCGCACGATCGACAGGCCCAGCCCGCTGCCCTTGACCGCGCTGTCGGGTTGGCGCGCGCCCTGGAAAAACGGCTCGAACACGCGGCTACGCTCGGCTTCAGGAATGCCGCCGCTCTGATCGCACACATCAAGGAGGGTGGCGCCTGCAGAAAGTTCACTGCGGATCAGGATACGGCCGTCTTCGGGACTGAATTTGATCGCATTCGACAGCAGGTTGTCGAGCACGGTTTCCAGCTGACTGCGGTCGGCGTGCAGCATCGGCGCATCCAGTTGCGTCTCGACCGCGATGCGGCGGGCGTCAAGCGCCAGGCGGTGGCGTGCCAGCATGCTGTCGAGCACCCCGGCCAGCGCTTGCAGCGGCGCACGGGGCGGCAGGGTGGCGTCGCGCACCAGGCTGCCGTAGCGGATCAGGTCCTCGATGCGTTTTTGCAGGTCGCGGCTGCTGCCATCCATGATGGTGACGATGCTGCGCTGGCGCGCGTTGAGACTGCCCGCCAGCTCGTCGTCCAACAGCGCCACGCCCTCGCGCAGGGAGGCGAGCGGGGTTTTCAGTTCGTGCGAGACATGGCGCAGAAAGCGCAACTTCTGCTCTTCCAGCGCCTGCAGGCGCTGCCGCAGCCAGTCGATTTCGCGCCCCAGTTCGACAATGTCCTGCGGCCCGCTGATCGCCCGCAACGGACCCAGGTCGGCGCGCCCCAGCTGCTGGATCGAGGCCTTGAGCTGCTTGATCGGACGGTTGATCAGCCAGGAAAACACCGCCGCCAGCAGCAGCGTCAACGGAATCAGCGCCAGCGCCAGCAGGATCAGGCGCTGGCGGGTGGCTTGCACCGTCGCTTCCAGCGTCTTGAGTTCGCGCTGCACGGCGGTATCGCCCTGGGTGAGCAGGGTGCGGGCAGCGGCATGCAGCGCGTCAAAATCGGGGGCGAGCGCATGAAAGTCAGTGCTATCGAGGAAACGCCCCGGCTGAACCTGCCGATACAGCGCCCGGCTGCGCGTCTGTAGCGTGGTCAGGGTGGCGCGCGAGGGCGCATCGACGAGTTGCGTGTCGAGATGGGTCAACTGTGTTTGCAACTCGCTGAAGCGCATCCGCAGCGCGCCGCCAAACTCGGTGTCCTGCAGCAGATGGTATTGGCCGGCGGCGCGCTGCAACTGGCTGACCGATTCGACAATCTGCCGCACCTCGCGGGTGATGCCAAGACTGTTGCGGGTGAACTGGCGCTGGGTATCTACCACGCCCTGCAGCACGTGGACCACGTTGATCAGGCCGCTGGCCAGCGGCACGATCAGCACGCCCATGGCGACGATGACCAGAATAGTAAACGAGCGGGGGTAATAACGACCAGAGAGCATTCGGGCGGAGGCGATGGCAATGTTGCAGCATACCGCGATGCGGCAAGTGTGTGGCTGATACGGTGAAGCCCCGCTTCTGACCGTCTTGTCACACGTGGCATCAGCCGGTTTTCTTGCTGTTCAGGCTGATGACAAGCACGCCCAGCAGCACCAGTGACGAGCCGACAATTTGCACCAGCGATAGTGGCTCACCCAAAATCACGTAAGCCATATAAATCGTGCTGACCGGCCCAATGGTGCCAATCAGCGCGGCGCTTCCCGAGCCGATGCGGCGGATGGCGTAGGACAACAGGAAGACCGGCAAGACCGTGGAAAACACCGCCATGGCGACGGACAAGCCATATACGCGCAATGGGAGATCCAGCGCGCTCAGAGGACGCAGGATGGCAAACTGCAACAAACTGGCGCTGCTCGCCACCACCATGGCATAGGCAGTAAAACGTGTGGTTCCGATGCGTGCGATGGTATGGCCCGCTCCCACCAGATAGATCGAGTACGACAGCGTGCTGGCAAACACAAGAGATGCCCCGAGCACGATGCCGCCTTCCTGTGTGTCCACGTTGTGGAGGAATACCATCGCGATTCCGGCATAGCTCAAGACCATCGCCGCGACGACGGCGCGACCCACGGCGCGCTTATAGATCAAGGCCGAGAGAATCACTGTAAAGGTCGGATAAAGGAACAGAATCAGGCGTTCCAGCCCTGCCGAAATATATTGCAGGCCAAGAAAATCCAGCAGGCTGGAAAGGTAATAGCCGATCAAACCCAGCCCCGTCACGAGCATCCAGTCGTGCGCGCTGAGCGGTTCAGCATCGCGGCGTGTGATCCACAGCGCAACGCCGATGAAGAACGGTGCCGAGAACGCCATGCGCAACGCCAGCATCGTCACCGCGTCCCGGCTGTCCAGATACGCCAGCTTGACCAGAATCGCCTTGGCTGAAAAACCTATCGCGGCGAGCAGCGCAAAAGCCACGCCGAGCAAGACTTGTCGGTTGCTGAAGGTGTTGCGTGGATGAGATGCCATGATTCCAAGACCCCAAAGAACGGGCAGTGCGGGTCTTGAACTGAAGCAATGCGGTTAGACCCGCAGTTGCCCAGTGATAACGAATGCTAAAACAGGAACGTACTGCGACTGTGAGCTGGCAGTGCCAGCCACAGCCGTTTGGCCATTCCTGATGCGGAAGAGGTAAGTTGATGCGTTTGCATGTGGCGGAATGTAACGGGGCAGGCGCGAACCGTCAATCTGCGCGCCGCCGTAGTTGACTTAGTCCAGGCCGAGATAAGCCAGAATGCCCTTGGCGGCCTCGCGGCCTTCATAGACGGCGGTCACCACCAGGTCGGAACCGCGCACCATGTCGCCGCTGATGCGCTTCGAACCACGGCTGCGGATTGGGACGGAAGCCGAATGCGACGATGACGCGGTCGGCCGGAATGATTTCTTCCGAGCCGGGCACCACGACCGGGGTGCGGCGACCGCGCGCATCAGGCGGGCCGAGTTCGGTGGTGACGAGCTTGACGCCTTCGACCTTGCCGTCGCCGACGATCTCGACCGGCTGCCGATTCCACAGGAACTGCACGCCTTCTTCCTTGGCGTTGCCGACTTCACGCTTGGAGCCGGGCATGTTGGCCTCGTCGCGGCGGTAGGCGCAGATCACGCTGGCCGCATCCTGGCGGATGCTGGTGCGGTTGCAGTCCATGGCGGTATCGCCGCCGCCGAGCACAACGACGCGCTGGCCTTTCATGTCCTGATAGGCCTCCTCCGGCTTCATCAGGTCGAGGCACTTGCGCACGTTGGAAATCAGGAACGGCAGGGCTTCGAGCACGCCGGGCAGGTCTTCGCCGGGAAAGCCGCCCTTCATGTAGGTGTAGGTGCCCATGCCCATGAACACGGCATCGTAATCCTGGAGCAGGGTTTCGATCGAGACATCCTTGCCGATGTCGGTGTTGAGCCGGAACTCGACGCCCATGCCCTCGAGCACTTCGCGACGACGGGTCATCACCCATTTTTCCATCTTGAATTCGGGGATGCCGAAGGTCAGCAGGCCGCCGATTTCATCGTAACGGTCGAACACCACCGGCTTCACGCCGTTGCGCGCGAGCACGTCGGCACAGCCGAGGCCAGCCGGTCCCGCGCCAATGACGGCGACCTTTTTGCCGGTGGCGACGACATGCGACATGTCGGGGCGCCAGCCCTGCTTGAAAGCCTCTTCGGAAATGTATTTTTCGATCTGGCCTATGGTCACCGCGCCGAAACCCCCTCCCACTTCGCCAAAGCCATCGCTGTTGAGGGTGCACGCCCCTTCGCACAGGCGATCCTGCGGGCACACGCGGCCGCATACTTCGGGCAGTGAGTTGGTCTGGTGCGACAAGTCTGCCGCTTCAAACAAACGTCCCTCGGTCACCAGCTTCAGCCAGTTGGGAATGTAGTTGTGCACCGGGCACTTCCACTCGCAGTACGGATTGCCGCAGCCCAGGCAGCGGTCGGCCTGTTCCTGCGCGTGCCCCGCGCACCACCGCCTCGGTTTTTGCACCGTCGCGCCGTGCCTGTTTCAAAAACTGGAATACGTCAGACATCTTCTTTATGCACTCACTGCTTCACGTGTCTGGCCGGGAATATCCTCGACCAGGTCTTCAATTGAAATCCGCTTCGGCTTGACCAGCCAGACCTTGGCGAGCGTGGCGTCGAAATTGTCCAGCAGGGCGCGGGCGCGGGCGCTGCCGGTGAGCGCCAGATGGCGCTCAATCTGCGCCTTGAGGAAGATGCGATAGGTCTCGGTTTCATCGTTGCAGATGCGCACCAGCTCGACCATTTCCTTGTTGGTCTTCGACACGAAGTCACCGGTGTCGTCGACCACGAAGGCCATGCCGCCGCTCATGCCGGCGCCGAAATTCAGGCCGGTGTCGCCCAGCACGATGACGGTGCCGCCGGTCATGTATTCGCAGCCGTGGTCGCCGATGCCTTCCACCACCGCCAGCGCGCCGGAGTTGCGCACGCCGAAGCGCTCGCCGCCCATGCCTGCGGCGTAGAGTTCGCCCGCCGTCGCGCCGTACAGGCAGGTGTTGCCGATAAGCGTGCCTTGCCGACATAGTCGTTGGCGTCCCCTTCGAGCGTGATCGTCAGGCCCTTGTGATTCCACACGCCGAGGCTCTGGCCGGCCGAGCCGGTGAGCTGGATGCGGATGCTGTCGTCGGGCAAGCCCTTGCCGCCGTGCGCCTTGGCGATCTCGCCCGACAGACGCGCGCCGATGGAACGGTTGACGTTCTTGACCGCATAACGCAGTTCGATCGGCGTGCTGGCCTTGATCGCGGCCAGCGCGTCGACCACCATCTGCTCGGCCAGCTCGCCCTTGTCGAACGACGGATTGCGCTCCTGTTGCGAAAACCGCGGCGCGTCGGCCGGGGTGCTGCCTTGCGACAGCAGCGCAGCCAGATTCAGCCGGCCCTGGCGCGGCGTATCGCCGGCCGACACATCGAGCAGGTCGGTGCGGCCGATCAGGTCGGTGAGCTGGCGAATGCCGAGGCTCGCCATCAGCTCGCGCGTTTCTTCGGCGACGAACTTGAAGTAGTTCACCACCATCTCGGGCAGGCCGATGAAGTGATCGCGGCGCAGCACTTCGTTCTGCGTGGCGACGCCAGTGGCGCAGTTGTTGAGGTGGCAGATGCGCAGGTATTTGCAGCCGAGCGCAACCATCGGCCCGGTGCCGAAGCCGAACGACTCGGCGCCGAGGATCGCGGCTTTCACCACGTCGAGGCCGGTCTTCAGGCCGCCGTCGGTCTGTACCCGCACGCGGCCGCGCAGGCCGTTGGCGCGCAACACCTGCTGCGCTTCGGACAGCCCCAGCACCGAGGCCAGCGGGCTGGCACCGGTGCCGCCGTCGTAGCCGGAAATGGTGATGAGGTCGGCATAGGCCTTGGCCACCCCGGCAGCAATGGTGCCGACACCGGGCTCGGCCACCAGCTTGACCGACACCAGCGCGTCGGGGTTGACCTGCTTGAGATCAAAAATCAGCTGCGCCAGATCTTCGATGGAGTAGATGTCGTGGTGCGGCGGCGGCGAGATCAGCGGCGTGCCGGGCTTGCAATGGCGCAGGCCGGCGATCATCACCGACACCTTGTCGCCCGGCAGCTGGCCGCCCTCGCCGGGCTTGGCGCCCTGGGCGATCTTGATTTGCAGCACTTCGGCGTTGACCAGATAGGTCGCGGTGACGCCAAAGCGGCCGGAGGCGATCTGCTTGATCTTCGAGGTTTTCGAGGTGCCGTAGCGCTTCGGATCTTCACCGCCTTCGCCTGAGTTGGAGCGGCCGCCGATGCGGTTCATCGCTTCGGCCAGCGCCTCGTGCGCTTCCGGCGACAGCGCACCGAGCGACATGCCGGCGGAGTCGAAGCGCTTGAGGATGGACTCGACCGGCTCGACTTCTTCCAGCGGGATGGGCGTGGCGCCGGCTTTCAGCTTCATCAGGTCGCGCAGCATCGCCACCGGGCGGGTGTCGACCAGTTCGGAATATTTCTTGAACTCGGCGTAGTCGCCTGATTTCACGGCTTTTTGCAGTTGCTGCACCACATCCGGGTTGTAGGCGTGGAATTCCTCGCCGAACATGAACTTGAGCAGGCCGCCGGCCGACAGCGGACGCAGCGGATTGAACGCGGCCTTGTGCAACAGTTTCTGGTCGGACTCGAAGTCGTCGAAGTTGGCGCCGGAAATACGCGACACCGTGCCCTTGAGGCACAGATCGACCACGCTTTCATGCAGGCCCACGCCCTCGAACAGCTGCGCGCCGCGATAGCTGGCGACCAGCGAAATGCCCATCTTCGACAACACCTTGTAGATGCCCTTGTCCATGCCCTTGCGGAAGTTGGACAGCGCCTTGTCAAGGTTGGGCTTGATTTCGCCGGTCTTCACGAACTCACCGATCACCTGGTAGGCGAGGTAGGGGTAAATCGCGGTCGCGCCGTAGCCGATCAGGCAGGCGTAATGATGCGGGTCACGCACGGTGCCGGTTTCGATCACGATGTTGGCGTTGCAGCGCAGGCCGGCGGCAATCAGCGCGTGGTGCACTGCGCCAACAGCAAACAGCGCGTGGATCGGCAAACGGTCCTTGCCGAGATTGCGGTCGGACAGCACCAGGATCACCTTGCCGGATTGCACCGTCTCCACCGCGCGTGCGGTCAGCGCCTTGAGCGCGGCTTCGAGCGAGGTCGTGGCCGGGTCGTACTGCAGGTCGAGCGTGGCCGCGGCAAATGCGGGGTCGTTCAGGTTCAGCAGCTTGTCGAACGCCTCCTTCGACAGCAGCGGGGTATGGACTTCGACCCGGTGCGCGTGCGCCGGGCTTTCCTCGAACAGGTTGCGCTCGGGACCGAACGCGGTGTTGAGCGACATCACGATGGCTTCGCGGATCGGGTCGATCGGCGGGTTGGTGACCTGCGCAAACTGCTGGCGCAGATAGTCGAACGGCGAACGCACTTTCTGGCTCAGCACCGCCATCGGGGTGTCGTCGCCCATCGAGCCGATCGCTTCGGCGCCATCTTCGGCCAGCACGCGGATGATCTGGTCGCGCTCCTCGAAGCTGACGTTGAACAGCTTCTGGTGATTGGTCTTGAGCCACTCGCGGTAGGGATGCGTGCCCTTCAGTTCGTTGTCGATGTCTTCCGGCATCAACAGGCGGCCAGTGTCGAGGTCGGCGGCAATCATCTGGCCGGGCTTGACGCGGCCCTTGCGTTCGACATTCGCCGGATCGATCTGCCACACGCCGACTTCGGACGCGATGGTGAGGATGCGGTCCTTGGTCAGCACCCAGCGCGCCGGGCGCAGGCCGTTGCGGTCGAGCGTGCAAGCCGCGTACCGACCGTCAGTTAAAACGATCCCGGCGGGGCCGTCCCACGGCTCCATGTGCATCGAGTTGTATTCGTAGAAGGCGCGGATGTCGGCGTCCATCGACTCGACGTTCTGCCACGCCGGCGGAATCACCAGGCGCAGCGCTGTTCGGGATCAGCGGGGTGACGAACTTCTGCTCGCGGGCGCGGCTCCAGTTGCGGTTGCCCTGCACCGTGTTGATCTCGCCGTTGTGCGCCAGATAGCGGAACGGCTGCGCCAGGCGCCATTGCGGCCAGGTGTTGGTGGAGAAGCGCTGGTGGAACACCGCCAGGCTGGACGCAAAGCGGGCATCGCTGAGATCAGGATAGAACACCGGCAGATTGTCCGGCATCACCAGGCCCTTGTAGCTGATGACGCGGCACGACAGCGTCGGCAGGTAGAACACCGGATCGCCTGCTTCCAGCGCCTTTTCGGCGCGGCGGCGCGCGATGTAGAGCTTGCGCTCGAAATCGTCGGCATTGATGCCGGCAGGCGCGTTGACGAACACCTGTTCGATATGCGGCAGCGAGGCCAGCGCGGATTCGCCACACACGCTGGAATCGGTCGGCACCAGGCGAAAGCCCGCGACTACGAGACCTTGCGCTTCGAGTTCGGATTTCAGGCTGGCGCGTGCATGCGCTTGCGGCGCGGCGTCACGCGACAGGAACACCAGCCCGGCGGCATACAGCGCGCCCAGCGTGAAGCCTGCTTCAGTGGCCACGGTGCGCAAAAACGCATCCGGTTTCATGAACAGCAGGCCGCAGCCGTCGCCCGACAGGCCGTCCGCCGCAATCGCGCCGCGGTGCGTCATGCAGGCGAGCGAACCAATGGCGTTCTGCACCAGCGTATGGCTGGGCTGATTGTCCATCTGCGCGATCAGGCCGAAGCCGCAGCTATCCTGTTCAAAGTCGGGGGAGTACAGCGTCCCGTCGAGCCAGCTTTGTTGAGTTGTGGTCATGGGCGTTCCAAAAACAAGCGCGGCCAGCCAGATTTGGCCAGCCAAAATTTAAGCGAAAAGTTCGCAAGGGTTATGTTCGCGCTTGTCACGGGCAGAACGGTAGATAAAAGCGGGACTTGATACGAGCGGGTGGCCACAATGGTGATCCGTTTGGAACGGCTGACCCGGGTAGATGGTGGAGAGGAGGAGGATCGAACTCCCGACCTCCGCATTGCGAACGCGGCGCTCTCCCAGCTGAGCTACCCCCCCAACGCGGGAAAGTATAGCCTCAGCCGCGTGATGCGAAAAGCGCGCCGATGCGTTGCGGCAGGTTGGGGCTCAGGCGGGCAGCCAGCCAGCCGATCAGCATGCCGCTGCTGTTGGCCAGCGCGTCGAGCGCATCGGTCTGGCGGTTGGGGGTGAGGCCCTGCAAGCCTTCGATGACGATGCCGAACAGCACCACTGCAAGGGCGAGACGCCAGCGCCGTTGCACGATGAGCTGCGCCCACCAGTACATCAGCACCGCATAGCCGGTTAAATGAACGATCTTGTCGGTGTGGGCGGCGCCTTCGTTGAATGGCGGCGGCATCAGCGAGACGACCAGGGTGATGAACACCCCGAGCCAGGCGCACGCCCACCACAAACGATGGATGATCACGCCGGCCGGCCGGTGCGCTGCGCCCAGCGCAGCATGAAGATGCCGGCGACGATCATCGGCAGCGACAGCCATTGGCCCATGCTCAAGCCCAGTCCCAGCAGGCCGAGAAAGCTGTCGGGTTCGCGGGCGAATTCGGCGAGGAACCGGAACGCCCCGTAGCCGATGAGAAACACGCCAGAGACGGCGCCGACCGGACGCGGTTTGCTCGAATACAGCCACAGGATGGCGAACAGCAACAGGCCCTCACCCGCAAACTGATACAGCTGAGAAGGATTGCGCGCAATGCCGTCCGCCGCCTGCGGAAACACCATGCCCCACGGCAGGTCGGTGGCGCGCCCCCACAATTCGCCGTTGATGAAGTTGCCGAGCCGTCCGGCGGCAAGGCCCAGCGGCACCAGCGGCGCGATGAAGTCGGTGACGGCAAGCCAGCGCAGTTTGTGACGATGCGCGAACAGCGCCATGGCGATGATCACGCCGAGAAAGCCGCCGTGAAAGCTCATGCCGCCTTCCCATATCTTGAAGATGTTGAGCGGGTGGGCCAGATACTCCAGCGGCTTGTAGAACAGCACATAGCCGAGCCGGCCGCCGAGGATGACGCCGAGCACGCCGTAGAACAGCACGTCGTCGAGCATTTTCGCGTCCCACCCCAGCCAGGGCCGATGCTTGATGCACCAGCGCCCGAGCAGGATGACCTGCGCAAACGCGGCGAGATACATCAGGCCGTACCAGTGGATGGCGACGGGGCCAAGCTGCAGGGCGACGGGATCGAATTGCGGGTGAACGAGCATGAGGTGTCCGGGTTGGAGCTGCGCGGGTAAAATGTGCGGCTGATTATAGATTGCCTGAGAGACCATCATGCCTGACTACCGTTCCTGGACGACTACCCGCGGCCGCAACATGGCTGGAGCCCGTGCGCTGTGGCGCGCCACTGGCATGAAGGATGGCGATTTCAACAAGCCGATCATCGCGATTGCCAACTCGTTTACCCAGTTCGTGCCGGGCCATGTGCACCTGAAAGACATGGGGCAACTGGTGGCGCGCGAGATCGAAGCAGCGGGCGGCGTGGCGAAGGAATTCAACACCATCGCGGTCGACGACGGCATTGCGATGGGCCACGGCGGCATGCTGTATTCGCTGCCGAGCCGCGACCTCATCGCCGACTCGGTCGAATACATGGTCAACGCGCATTGCGCCGACGCGCTGGTGTGTATTTCCAACTGCGACAAGATCACGCCGGGGATGCTGAACGCCGCGCTGCGCCTGAACATCCCGACCGTGTTCGTCTCGGGCGGGCCGATGGAGGCGGGCAAGGTGGTGTGGGAATCCAAGGTCATCAAGCTCGACCTGGTCGACGCGATGGTGTCGGCCGCCGATGCCAAAATCAGCGACGCCAAGGTCGACCAGCTGGAACGTTCGGCCTGCCCCACCTGCGGTTCGTGCTCGGGCATGTTCACCGCCAATTCGATGAACTGTCTGACCGAAGCGCTGGGGTTGTCCTTGCCCGGCAACGGCTCGATGCTCGCCACCCACGCCGACCGCAAGAACCTGTTCCTCGCTGCGGGTCGCCTGATCGTCAGAAATGCGCGGCGCTATTACGAGGACGGCGACACCAGCGTGCTGCCGCGCGCGATCGCCAGCTTCGATGCCTTCGAAAACGCGATCGCGCTCGACATCGCGATGGGCGGTTCGACCAACACCGTGCTGCATTTGCTCGCCGCCGCACACGAGGCGGGCGTCGATTTCACCATGAAGGACATCGACCGCATGAGCCGCCGCGTGCCGCATTTGTCGAAAGTTGCGCCGTCGATCCAGACCTACCACATGGAAGACGTGCACCGCGCCGGCGGCGTGATGCGCATTCTGGGCGAGCTCGAGCGCGGCGGACTGGTGCATCGCGACTTGCCGACGGTGCTGATGAAGTCGCTCGGCGAGCAGATCGACACTTACGACATCCGCCGCACCACCAATCCGGACGTCAAGGAATACTACCGCGCGGCACCCGGCGGCGTGCCGACGCAGACTGCGTTTTCACAGAACAAGCGCTTTGCCAAGCTCGACGACGACCGTGTCAACGGCTGCATCCACGACCTTGAGCACGCCTACTCGAAAGACGGCGGCCTCGCGGTGCTGTACGGCAATCTGGCGCTCGACGGCTGTATTGTCAAAACCGCTGGGGTGGATGAACACATCCTCAAATTCTCCGGCCCCGCCCGCGTGTTCGAATCGCAGGACGCGGCGGTCGATGCCATCCTCGCCGACAAGATCGTCGCCGGCGATGTAGTGGTGATCCGCTACGAAGGGCCGCGCGGCGGCCCCGGCATGCAGGAAATGCTCTACCCCACCTCGTACCTGAAGTCGAAAGACCTCGGCAAGGTCTGTGCACTGGTCACCGATGGCCGCTTCTCCGGCGGCACCTCGGGCTTAAGCATCGGCCATGCCAGCCCGGAAGCGGCCGAAGGCGGCACCATCGGCCTGGTCGAAGAAGGTGACATGATCGACATCGACATCCCCAAGCGCACGCTCAACGTGCGCGTGACCGACGCCGAACTGGAACGCCGCCGCGCTGCGATGGACGCTAAAGGTGCGCTGGCCTGGAAGCCGGTCAACCGCGTCCGTGCCGTGTCGCCCGCGCTACGCGCCTACGCCTCGATGGTGACCTCGGCCGCCTTCGGCGCGGTGCGCGACGTGTCACTGGTGGAGCACCCGACCGAGGCGCAAAGCCACGCCGACCCGCTGGCGCGTTTCGCCATTGCCGGCCAGCTGGCTTTCCGCACCGGTGCCGGCGGCTTGACCTATGCCGACATCGACAACCACGGCGGCCGCGCGACGATCTGTCTGCAAGGCGCGCATGTGGTGAGCTTTCGTCCGAAATCGCAACATGAACCGGTGGTATGGGTGTCCGACGCCGCCAAGTTCGCGACGGGTAAATCCATCCGCGGCGGCGCACCGGTGTGCTGGCCGTGGTTCGGTGCCCACGCGACCGAAGCGGCCTTCCCCGCGCACGGCTTCGCCCGCACCGTGCCGTGGGAAGTGAGCGCAACGCGCAAGCGCAACGACGCCAAAACCGAAATCACCCTGCAATTGGTGGATAACGAACAAACCCGTGCGCAATGGCCGCATCCCACCCGACTGACGCTGACCGTGGTGGTGAGCGACAAGCTGGAGCTGCAACTGGCGACGACCAACACCGGCAGCGCAGCAGTGCAAATCGGCGAAGCGCTGCACACCTACCTGCACATCAGCGACATTGGCGCGGTCAAAGTCAGCGGCCTCGAAGGCGCGACCTTCCACGACAAGGTCGACCACTTCGCCACCAAAAAGCAAAGCGGCACCATCGGCTTTGATGGCGAATTCGACCGCGTCTATGTGAACACGCCGGCCGACTGCGTGATCGAAGATGCAGGATTAAAACGCCGCATCCGCATCGCCAAAACCGGCTCGCTGTCCACCATCGTGTGGACGCCGTGGACGGAAAAAGCCGACAAGATGGGCGACATGGGCACAGGCAAAACCGGCGCCGGCTGGCGCGAAATGGTCTGCGTCGAATCCGCCAATGCGATGGACAATCTGGTCACGATTGCGCCGGGCGAAACGCACACGCTGGCGGTGACATACAGCGTCGAGCCCCTGTAATCAAAAGGCGATCAGCATGCGCGTGATTCTGGTGGCCAACCCCAAGGGCGGCAGCGGCAAGACCACGCTGTCGACCAATCTGGCCGGCTATCTGGCCTCCACCGGCAAGCGGGTGGCCATCCTCGATCTCGACCGCCAGAAATCCGCCACCCACTGGCTGGCAATGCGCGACATGGCGTTGCCGGACATCGAGTTGATGCGCGAGGGTCAATCGGAAGACAGCGACTGGCTGGTGATCGATTCACCCGCCGGGCTGCACGGCAAGAGCCTGGTGCGGGCACTGAACGGTGCTGACTTACCTGCGCAACACGCAGGCCTACGTCAACGCGGCATTCGAGGGCAAGAGCCTGTTCGATCTGCCGCATCATCTGGTCGAACGCGAGATCGAGCAGTGGCAGAGTCTGATTGACTGGCTCGATCGCTGAACGAGCCAGTCGTACGCCTCAGTGCGAGGTCTGCTTCATCAAATTGACGACTTGCGGCTTGGCCACACCCTTGGTCGACGAGCAGGAACCATCGACCGACACGCCCAGTTGCTGCTCGGCTTCGTGCAGCAGGTTGATCACGTCCACGTAGAACTTGTCGTCCGCCATCATGCGCGCGGTGCGGCCGCCTTCGTTGGCCGCCAGTGCGTCGGCGCCGTTGTTGATCAGCCATTCCACCACCGCCGCGTCGCCGCCGCCGGCAGCCAGCATCAGGGGCGTGATGCCAAAGAAAATCCGCTCGTCGAGCGACGCGCCGGCGCCGTGCAGCACCTCGATCACCTCGACATAGCCGCGCTCGGTGTCGCCGTTGTAGGCCGCTTTCGCCAGCGCAGTCCAGCCTTGCGGCGACTTGGCGTGGACGTCCGCACCGGCCGCGATCAGCAGCTGCACCGCCGCCACATGACCACCGTGCGCGGCCTGCATCAGCGCGGTTTCGCCCGCCTCGTTCGCGGCGGCATGATCGGCGCCCGCATCCAGCAGGGTTTTGAGTTGGGCGGTATCGCCCGATTGTGCGGCGGCAAATAATTCCTGGGACATGGGTGGCTCCTGCGCGATTACGAATGGACGGGAGCGTACAATAGTTGACTAAATCAATCAACTATTGCGCCGCCGCTGCCACGCCACCATGAAAAACCGCCTTGCCACCGAACCCAGCCCTTATCTGCTTCAGCACGCCGGCAACCCGGTCGACTGGTATCCATGGGGTCCCGAAGCACTGGAAAAAGCGCGCCGCGAGAACAAGCCGATTTTGCTGTCGATCGGGTATTCGGCCTGCCACTGGTGCCACGTCATGGCGCACGACTGCTTCGAGGATGCCGAGGTGGCGGCGGTGATGAACCGGCTGTTCGTCAACGTGAAAGTCGACCGCGAAGAACGCCCCGACCTCGATCAGATCTATCAGACCGCCCATCAACTGCTGACCCAGCGCGGCGGCGGCTGGCCGCTGACCCTGTTCCTCACCCCTGACCAGTCGCCGTTTTACGCCGGCACCTATTTCCCCAAAACACCGCGCTATCAGTTGCCTGGCTTTATGGAGTTGATGGAAAACATCGCCCGCGCCTGGCACGAGCGGCGCGGCGACGTGCTGGCGCAAACCGCGGCCGTGCGTGATGCACTGGCACGCCAGCAGCCTGCACCCGGCGCGCAACAGGCGCTGAACCAGGCGCCGTTTGCCGACGCGGTGCGCGACCTGTCCGCCAACTTCGACCCCAAATGGGGCGGATTTTCAAAGGCGCCCAAATTTCCACGTCCCGGCGAGCTGCATTTCTTGCTGCGCGAATACGCCCGCAACGGCCAGGACGTGGTGCGCGACATGGCGCTGTTCAGTCTCGACAAAATGGCCACGGGCGGCGTGCGCGACCAGATCGGCGGCGGCTTCTGCCGCTACTCGGTCGATGATCAGTGGGCGATTCCACACTTCGAAAAAATGCTCTACGACAACGGTCCGCTGCTGCACCTGTATGCCGATGCCTGGGCGCTGACCGGCGACCCGCTGTTCAAGGAAACTGCCGAGGACATCGTTGCCTGGCTGCTGCGTGAAATGCGCGCGCCAGAAGGCGGCTTTTATTCCGCGCTCGACGCCGACAGCGAGGGCCATGAAGGCAAGTTTTATGTCTGGACGCCCGACGAAGTGCGCGCCTTGCTGAGCGACGAGGAATACGCCGTGGCCGCGCCGCTGTATGGCTTCGATGCGCCGCCGAATTTTGAAAACTCCAGCTGGAACCCCATTCTTGCTCAACCCCTGGAGAGCCTCGCCACCCAACTATGGCTGAACACAGACGTGGCCACGTCGCGGCTCCACAGCGCGCGCGCCAAGCTGTTCGCCGCGCGCGAAACCCGAGTGCGCCCGGGACGCGACGACAAGCAGCTCACCAGCTGGAACGCGCTGATGATCGGCGGCCTCGCCCACGCCGGACGCGTGATGGGGCGCGCCGACTGGGTCGACGCCGCGCAGGCCGCCCTCGATTTTCTGCATCAAGCCTGGGCATGCGAACTGGCCGATGCGCTTTTGACCCATTTCGAAGATGCGGAATCTGGCGGTTTTTTCTTCACCAGCCACGACCACGAAGCGCTGATCATCCGCACCAAACCGGCCTACGACCACGCCACGCCCTCCGGCAACGGCGTCGCCGCGTTCGCGCTGCAACGGCTGGGGCATTTGCTCGGCGAGACCCGCTATCTGGATGCCAGCACGCGCTGCCTGCGCCTGTTCCAGTCGTCGTTCACCCAGCAACCGATCGCCTATCCCACCCTGCTCGCCGTGCTCGACGAAGCGCTTGCGCCGCCCCGCATCATCCTGCTGCGCGGCCCGGCGCCGGCACTGCGCGAATGGACGGCTGCGCTCACGCCCCAACTCGGCCCGCGCGACGTGATGCTGACGCTGCCCAACGGTCTGGGATTGCCTGCCGCGCTGGCCAAACCCGAATCCGCGCAACCCGCCGCCTGGCTATGCAGCGGCACGGCCTGCCAGCCGCCGATCGCCACGCTATCCGCCGTACTGGCCTGAAGCGGGTGACGGCGCTGCATCAGCATTCGCTAATTGGAACTCGGTTCCGCACCTGCTATCAAACAGGCAGTTCGTTCTTCACAAGGAGCCGATCATGACTACCCATGCCGTCTACCACCCACAAGCCGCGAACATGGCGCTGCCGGGCATCCGCCTGGTGAGCTTTCAACACCCCCTGCAATGGCTGCGCGCCGGCATGCAGGACATGGTCAAAGCCTGGCCGCTCAGTCTGTTTTATGGCGTCGTGTTTGCCTTGCTAGG
>NCHD01000192.1 GCA_002257045.1 Hydrogenophilales bacterium 16-61-112
CATCCACACCGCGATGCGCATGCTCGACAACGTGGTCGACGTCAACTACTACGCCGTCGGCAAGGCGCGCAATTCCAACCTCAAGCACCGTCCGGTGGGTCTTGGCATCATGGGCTTCCAGGATGCGCTGCAGGAACTGCGCCTGACCTACGCGTCCGACGCCGCCGTCGAGTTCGCGGACCGCTCGATGGAAGCCGTGTCCTACTACGCCATCCTGGCGTCGACCGAACTGGCGCAGGAGCGTGGCCGCTATTCCAGCTACGAAGGCAGCCTGTGGAGCCGCGGCATCCTGCCGCTGGATTCGATCAAACTGCTGGCCGCCGAACGTGGCGGCTATCTCGAAGTGGACGACAGCAGCACCCTCGACTGGGACAGCCTGCGTGCGCGCATCAGCCAGTACGGCATGCGCAACTCCAACTGCATGGCAATTGCGCCGACCGCGACCATCGCCAACATCGTCGGCGTCTCTGCCAGCATCGAGCCGACGTACCAGAACATCTACGTCAAATCCAACCTGTCGGGCGAATTCACCGTCGCCAACAAGTACCTGGTGGCCGACCTGAAGAAACTGGGTTTGTGGGATGAAGTCATGGTCGCCGACATCAAGTACTTCGACGGCAGCCTGGCGAAGATCGACCGTATCCCGGCCGACATCCGCGCGCTGTACGCCACCGCGTTCGAGATGGAAACCCGCTGGCTGGTCGAGTGCGCCTCGCGCCGCCAGAAGTGGATCGACCAGGGCCAGAGCCTCAACATCTACATGGCCGGCGCCTCGGGCAAGAAGCTCGACGAAACCTACAAGCTGGCGTGGATACGTGGTCTGAAAACCACTTATTACCTGCGCACGCTGGGCGCCACCTCGGCCGAGAAATCGACCGGCAAGGGCGGCGAACTCAATGCCGTGTCGTCGAGCGGTGGCGCCGGAGCGATGAGCACCGCGGGCAGCACCAGCAGCGCCATGGGCAAGGCTGCGGCCAATCTGCCCGAGCCTGAGCTGGATGGCGTGGCGTGCACCATGCGGCCGGGGGATGTGGGGTTTGAGGAGTGTGAGGCTTGTCAGTAAAGGTTTGAGTGCGTGGGCCGGGGTTGCCGGCGGCAAGTCACTTTTCTTGTCTCGCCAAGAAAAGTAACCAAAAGAAGGCGACCCCGCTGCGCCACCCCTTCGGGGCGGGCCTCGACTGAACCGATCCGCCGGGGCCCCCGCCGGCTCGATTCAGTCGAGGTGGCGCAGAAGGGGAAACCGGCACGCAGCAGCCAGTGATGAAATACAAGGTGGGCATAGCCCACCACCAGATTAAAAAGAAGTGTGGGCCTCGCCCACTTGGGTTAAACCAAAGGAGATTTGAACGATGCTGAACTTTGAAGATGATTTCACGCCTGCCACGCAGCCCGTCAACGTGCCGTCTTTCCTGCGCAATGATGCTGCGCCGGTTGGCGCTGACGTGGCCGATGAGCCTGCGCCCCAGACCCAGCGCGTGCGCGCATCCGACAAGCGCATCATCAACGGTTCGACGGACGTGAATCAGCTCGTCCCCTTCAAGTACAAATGGGCGTGGGAAAAATACCTCGCCGGCTGCGCCAACCACTGGATGCCGCAGGAAGTGAACATGAGCCGCGACATC
>NCHD01000060.1 GCA_002257045.1 Hydrogenophilales bacterium 16-61-112
CGTGATCTCGGTGCACAGGTTGGAGCTGTGGACGACGCCGACGTGCTGCTGCGGGCTGCGGATGTTGCACGGGTCCTTGAAGGTGATCCAGGGATGGCCTGTTTCGAACAGCATCGACAGCATCTTGCGCCACATCTGGTTGGCGGGAATGCGCTTGAACACCTTGATCTCGCCGCGGTCTGCCTTGCGCTCGTATTCGGCGTAGGCCTCGGCAAACTTGCGGCCGTAAAGCTCGTGCAGGTCGGGCACGTCGTTCGGGGAAAACAGGGTCCAGTCGCCACCTTCCATCACGCGCTGCATGAAGAGATCCGGAATCCAGTTCGCGGTGTTCATGTCGTGGGTGCGGCGGCGGTCGTCACCGGTGTTCTTGCGCAGCTCGAGGAATTCTTCCATGTCGAGGTGCCAGGTTTCGAGGTAGGCGCACACCGCGCCCTTGCGCTTGCCGCCCTGGTTGACCGCGACGGCGGTGTCGTTGACCACTTTAAGGAACGGAACCACGCCCTGCGACTTGCCGTTGGTGCCCTTGATGCGGGCACCCATGGCGCGCACCGGGGTCCAGTCGTTGCCCAGCCCGCCGGCGTACTTCTGCAGCATGGCGTTTTCCTTGATCGCCTGATAGATGCCGTCGAGGTCGTCGGTGACGGTGGTCAGGTAGCAGGAAGACAGCTGGCTGTGACGGGTGCCGGCGTTGAACAGGGTCGGCGTCGAGCTCATGAAGTCGAACGAGGACAGCACCTGGTAGAACTCGATGGCGCGCGCTTCGCGGTCGACTTCGTTGATCGCCAGGCCCATCGCCACGCGCATGAAGAAGGCCTGCGGCAGTTCGATGCGGCTTTCTTCAATGTGCAGGAAATAGCGGTCGTACAGGGTCTGCAGGCCGAGGTAGCCAAACTGGTAGTCGCGCCCGGAATCGAGCACTTTGGCCAGACGCGCGATATCGAACTGGGCGAGTTTTTCGTCCAGCAGTTCGGCGGCGATGCCTTTCTTGATGTAGGCGGGGAAATACTCGGCGTAGCGCGTGGCCATGTCGGCCTGCAGCACGGCTTCGCCCAGCACTTCGTGGCGGATCGAGTTCAGCAGCAGGCGCGCGGTGACGAACGAATACGCCGGGTCCTGTTCGATCAGCGAACGCGCAGCCAGCACCAGCGCCTTTTCGACTTCGGCCATCGGCACGCCGTCGTAGAGGTCGCGCAGCACGGTGTGCATGATCGGCTCGGCGCGCACGCCGTCGCCCAGGCCGGCGCAGGCATCGGCCAGCAGCACATTCAGGCGCGCGGTGTCGAGCGGCTTTTTCACGCCGTCCTCGATGACGTGCAGGGTGATTTCGGGCACGCCGGCGGCTTTTTGCGCCGCGCGTTCCTGCATGCGTTTTTCACGGTACAGCACGTAGGAACGCGCGACTTCGTGCTCGCCCGAGCGCATCAGCGCCAGTTCGACCTGGTCCTGGATGTCTTCGATGTGGAAGGTGCCGCCGTTGGGCGCGCGGCGCAGCAAGGCTGCTGTCACCTGGCCGGTGATCGCCTCGACCAGCTCGCGAATGCGCGCCGATGCTGCCGCCTGCCCACCCTGCACCGCGATGAACGCCTTGGTCACGGCCACCGCGATCTTGTTCGGCGCAAACCCCACCACCGCGCCGTTGCGGCGGATGATCTTGTAATCGGCGTAACGGGTGTCGATCACCATGTTTTCGCTGGTTTCAAGCGGCGGAATAGGCTGGGTCGGGGTGGACTCGGTGGCGACAGACAACATCTAACTCTCCTTGGGTGGCGCAACAAAAATGAATGGGCAACGCATCGTGAATAAAACTGACTAGTGGATCCGGCACGGATCCAGCCAACTTATCCACAGTTTGCCCAACCCCCACACACAGGCTTATTCACAACATATAGTGGTGTAATGGGAAGGCGAGTACAAATTCTAGTGTCTGAGCCGGCCATGTCAACCGACTTTTACGCAAATTTGTGCTGCAAAAAGGTGCGTCCAAAAAAACTCAAAGCAAATCAAGGTTTTTGGTCAGCAGGCTGCCTAAAACATGAACAGCAATAGAAAAAATGGCTGGCGAGGCAAATAAGCATGCCATGCCAATGAATGCGCGGGATGGGGGTTTGCGAGCGGGGGAACAGCGTTACATGCGTGCGCCGGACGTGCTCAAGATTTAATCGGCTGGAGCCAGCGCAGGTTCAAGGACGGTGAAGTACCGGGCAAGTCAGACAGGAAAACATTAATACCCCCTGATTTCCCGGTCACAGAAAAGCTGTTCCACGGTTTTGCTGCCCATGCAGTCGAAGTCGTCGGGTACGGCAATCTGCCCAGCCATAAAACCCAGTCTTTTGGCCTGTTGCGCGGTTGGCGGGTCCAGGCGCGTGACTTTGACCAGCGGTTTACCAGCCTTGGCAATGATGAAGGAATCGCCTTGAACCGCCTGTTCAATCAGCTTCGACAATTGGGTTTTGGCTATGCGGATATCAACAGTTTGCATGTTTGCTCCGGATAATCCTGCTTGTCGGAAAAGGTTCGCCATGCCCGGTTGGGGCGTGCCGCAGCGGTATCAAGCCGCCTCGACCATCCCCACCGCCTGCTCGACGTCTACCGCAACAATCCGCGACACGCCCGGTTCCTGCATGGTGACGCCGGCCAGGTGCTGCGCCATTTCCATGGTGACGCGGTTGTGGGTGATGAAGAGGAACTGGGTGTGGTCCGACATCGCCTTGACCAGCTTGCAGTAACGGTCGGTGTTGGCGTCGTCGAGCGGGGCGTCGACTTCGTCGAGCAGGCAGAACGGCGCCGGGTTGAGCTTGAACATGGCGAACACCAGCGACAGCGCGGTGAGCGTCTTTTCGCCGCCGGACAGCATCTGGATCGAGGCGTTTTTCTTGCCGGGTGGCTGGGCGAACACCTGCACGCCGGAATCGAGCAGTTCGTCGCCGGTGAGGATCAGGCGCGCCTGTCCGCCGCCGAACAGCTGCGGGAACAGTTCACCCATGTGCCTGTTGACGGTGTCGAAGGTTTCCTTGAGCTTGGCGCGCGATTCCTGGTCGATGCGGCGGATCGCATCTTCCAGCGTGGTGACGGCTTCCAGCAGGTCGGCGCACTGCGCGGCGAGGTAGTCGGCGCGCGCCTGCGCCTGGGTCAGTTCGTCCAGCGCGGCGAGGTTGACCGCGCCCAGCGCCGCCACTTCGTTCTGCAGGCGGGTGATGTCGGCTTGCAGTTGCGCCGGTTTGGGGCTGTCGGCCAGGTTTGATTCCAGCTGGGCTTCGTCGGCCGCGGCCTCGCGCAATTGCAGCTCGAACTGCGACTGCATCAGCATAGCTTCCTGATCTTTCAGCTTCAATTGCTCGATGCTGCGGCGCAGCGGATCGAGCCCCTGCTCGCAGGCGAGGCGCGCTTCGTCGTGGCTGCGCAGTTGCGCGGTGAGGCTTTCCAGCGCATCGCGCGCAGCGGCGAGTTCGGTTTCGCGCGCGGTGCGTGTGGTCAGCGCCTGCTGCAATTCGATATCGAGGGCGTCGGCCGGCATGTGGGCCAGCTCGTCGCGGGTCTGTGCCAGGCGGGTTTCGTCGGTCGCGATTTCCTGCTCGATGCGGGCGAGCGTGGCGGCGAGTTCGGTGAGTTTGTGGGTGCAGGTGGTGAGCGCAAAACCGGCTTCCTGATGGCGCCGCTCGGCTGCGCGCTGCAACTCGCGCGCCTCGTAGACTGCGCGGTCGGCCTGGTCGCGCTTTTGCCGCGCGGCATTCAGCGCATCACGCGCGGCGTCGCCTTGAGCGCGGTAATCCTTGAGGCGGGATTCCAGCAGGTCCAGCGTGGCGCGTTCGCTGGCCTGCAGGCGGGTGACTTCTTCCAGCTCCTGGCTGATTTGCGTTGCCCGGCTGAGCACCCGCTCGACGGCCTGCTGCAAACGCAGCAACTCCATTTGCGCGGTGTGGTGGCGGCTCTGGGTCTGGCCGGTTTGCGCGCGCAAGGCCTGCACCTCGCGCTGGCGCTCGGCGTAGCTGTGTTGCGCCTCGGCATACGCGGCATCGAACTGAGCCACCTCGTCATGCAGGCGTTCCGCATCCAGGGTCAGGCGTTCGAGCTCGCGGCCACGCGCGAGAATGCCTTCGACCGCCGTGTGCGGGCCATGGAAAGTCACGCTGTGGCGGGTAAACAAATGGCCTTGCGGCGTGACCACGCATTCGCCCGCCTGCAGGCTGGCACTGCGCACGCGCGCGGCATCGACGTCGTCGGCCCAGTAGACGCCGGCGAGCCAGACGACCAGCGCGGCGTGGGCCCCAGCATCGTCGCTGGCGATTTTGCTGGCTAAAAACTCCGGTGTGACTGGAGCCGCCGCACCCTGCCCTGCCCACACCGTCAGCCGCGCCGGCGGCGCATCGCTGAACCAGTCGGGCTGTGGGTCGGCGGCCACCGCCTGCAGGCGTTCGCGCAGCACCGCTTCCACTGCGGCCTCCCAGCCCGGGGTGACGCGCAGGCTTTCCCACAGCCGCGGCGCGCGATCGAGGCCGCGGCTCCGCAGCCAGGCGGCGAGCTTTTCGTCGGCCTTCAGGCTTTCCTGCAGTTTCTTCAGGGCGGCGAGCTCGGCCTCGGTCTGGTGCAACGCCTTGCGCGCCGCTTCCAGTTCGCGCGTGAGCTGGGCGCGGGCGGCGTCGAGTTCAGGTAGTGCGGTTTCAGCGTCCTTGAGTCCTTCCTGCGCGGTGGCCAGGGTCTGCGCCAGCGCGTCCAGTTCGACCTGTTTTTGCGCCAGCCCGGCGGCATCCGCCCGCGGCAGTTGCGCCTGTTCCTGCGCCAGTCGCTGCTTACGCGTGTCCAGCTGCTCGATCTGGCGCCTGGTGTGACCGAGGCTGTTTTCGTCCACCTGACGTGCCTGCTCAGACTGTGACACCACACGCTGCGCCTCGCCCACGCCCTGCTGGGCTTCGCGCAGGGCGGCTTCTTTTTGCGGCAGGGTGCTGTCGGTGGCCTGCCGCGCGGCGGCTTCGGCTTCCTCCTGCGCGGCCTGCAGGCTGGGCTGTTCTGCGGTCACGTCCTCCAGCGCGTCGGCGGTCGACTTGCGGCGCGCCTGCTGCGCCTCCAGCCGGGCACTGCTTTCCTGCACCTGCCGCACCAGCCGCTCGCGGGTGGCGTTCTGGTGCGCCATGCTTTGCTCGATCCGCGCGACCTCGGCTTGCGCCTGGTAATACGCTGCCTGCTGGGTGTTGAGGCTGTCCTGCCCGGCAAACTGGGTCTGGCGCGCGGTTTCCAGCAGCGACTCGATATGGCGCAGGCGCGCGGTTTCGGCTTCAAGCTTGGTTTCCGCCGCACTCAGATCCTTGTCGATGCGCGCGCGCTGCTGCGAGGCGTCGTGCTTGCGGGCGTACCACAGGCGATGCTGGGAAAACGTCAGGTCGGCCTGCAGCTGTTTGTAGTGCTTGGCCACCTCGGCCTGCGCGGTGAGCTTTTCGACCTGGGATGTGAGTTCGCGCTGGATGTCTTCGACGCGATTCATGTTGTCGCGCGCGTCTTTCAGGCGGGATTCGGTTTCCTTGCGGCGTTCCTTGTATTTGGACACGCCGGCCGCTTCTTCCAGATAGCCGCGCAGCTCTTCCGGCTTGGCCTCGATGAGCCGGGAAATCATGCCCTGCTCGATGATGGCGTAGGCGCGCGCGCCAACGCCGGTGCCGAGGAACAGGTCGGCCACGTCGCGACGACGCACTCTTAAGTTATTGATGTAAAAGGTGGAGTCGCCGCTGCGGTCAAGCATGCGCTTGACCGAAATTTCGGCGTATTGCGACCACTGCCCGGCGGCACGCCCGAGCTCGTTGTTGAACGCCAGCTCGACCGAGGCGCGCGAAGCCGGCTTGCGTGTCGCCGAGCCGTTGAAAATCACGTCCTGCATCGAACCGCCGCGCAGGTTCTTGGCCGACGATTCGCCGAGCACCCAGCGCACCGCGTCAATCACGTTCGACTTGCCGCAGCCGTTCGGCCCCACCACGCCGGTCAGCTGGGCGGGCACGGGAATCACGGTGGGATCGACGAAACTCTTGAAACCAGCCAGTTTGATGTGGGTTAAACGCAAGACAGCGGGACCTTGGGTTTTATAATGGGGTCAGTAAGCGCCTGTTATTGGGCTTGTTTTTCGTCCGCCATTCTACACCGAGCCTTTTTTATGCCCTCCGCACCCGTCAAAGTCCTGGAAACCTTCCCCAATCCCAAGCCGGAACGTGATTTCCACATTCACATGGAAATTCCCGAATTCACCTGCCTGTGCCCCAAGACCGGACAGCCGGACTTCGCCACGCTGATCCTCGACTACATCCCCGACAAGACCTGCGTCGAACTCAAAAGCCTGAAGCTCTACATGTGGAGCTTCCGCGAGGAAGGCCATTTCCATGAAGACGTCACCAACCGGGTACTGGACGATCTGGTGAAAGCAACCAAGCCGCGCTTCATGCGGCTCACCGCCAAGTTCTACGTGCGCGGCGGCATCTTCACCAACGTGGTGGCCGAACACCGCAAGAAAGGCTGGCAGCCGGCGACTCGCGTCGACCTCACACAGTTCGACCACAACTCGAACACACGCGGTTAATCGCGTGTATTTCCTGGGGATCGACTTCGGCACCTCCGGCGCACGCAGCTGCGTCATCGCTGCCGATGGCGCGATCCTGGCCGCAGACCAGCGCGACTTCGGCACGCTGGCCGAACACGAGCGTGCCGACATCTGGCGCGAGGCTCTGTGGGATCTGATCGCGTCCCTGCCGCCCGCGATCCGCTCGCAGATGTCGGCCATCGCGCTCGACGGCACTTCGGGCACCGTGCTCGCCTGCGACGAGGCGCTCACGCCGCGCCACCCGCCGCTGCTGTACAACGACGACCGCGCGGTCGATGAAGCCCGCCTGATTGCGACCATCGCCCCGCCGGGCCATCCCGCCGCCGCGGTCACCTCGGGTCTCGCCAAGGTGCTGTGGCTAAAAAAGTATCTGGGGTTCACCGGCGCGCGGCTCTACCTCAACCAGGCCGACTGGCTGTCGGGCCTGCTGACTGAACAGGCGGGGTTTGCCGACTATCACAACGCTTTGAAAATGGGGCTGGACCTCGACACCCTGCAATGGCCGGCCTGGGTGAATCAGCTGGCTGACAGTCATTACCTGCCGGCGCCGGTTGAGCCCGGCGCTGAATTGGCCACCGTATCGCGTGCGCGCGCCCGCTACCTCGGCGTCAACCCCGGCTGCAGGGTGCACGCCGGCACCACCGATTCCATCGCTGCGTTTCTGGCGGCCGGCGTCAGCCAAAGCGGCGACGCCGTCACCTCGCTCGGCAGGGCTGGCTGGTGGCGCCAGCAATACGGGCGGCGCGGTATTGAAGCAGTTCTTTGACGACCGCACGCTGGCCGCACTCAGCGAGACCATCGACCCCAATCGCGCCAGCCCGCTCAATTACATTCCGCTGCCGCGCAGCGGCGAACGTTTTCCGGTCAACGACCCCTCGCTGGCGCCGCGTTTGTCGCCGCGTCCAGCCGACGATGCCGAGTTCCTGCATGGCCTGCTGGAAAGCATCGGCCGCATCGAGGCACAAGGCTATGGCTTGCTTGCAGAACTGGGCGCATCCGCCCTGCGCCGGGTCGAAACCGCCGGTGGCGGCGCGCAAAACCCGGCCTGGACGCGTATCCGTCAACGCCTGCTTGGCGTGACCGTGAGCCGTGCCGCCCATACTGAAGCAGCCTATGGATCGGCCTTGCTGGCGCGCGATGGCGCGCGGTGCTTTGAGTAAACCCCGTCTCCAGCCTCGCACCTACGACTAAAGTTGTATATCAATCGGCCTGCCCTTGACCTATGGTTGGCTCATTCACCGCGCTGCGGACACCCGACTAAATTCCAATAACGTCTGTCTCGCCCCGCGGTAAGCCACACCAGGGAGACAGCATCATGAAAATCCATGGCCACCGCTTGGTCCAGGCTGATGGCAAAGCTGTACGCTTTGCGATCAGCCCCAACGTCGGCGGAGTGATCGCACCGCGCTTTCTGGTCATTCACTACACCGCAGGCAGCAGTGCAGCGAGCACGGTGGACTGGTTTCAAAATCGTGAGTCGCGCGTGTCGGCGCATCTGGTAATCGCGCGCGACGGCAGCTTCACCCAACTGGTTCCGTTCAACCGCGAAGCCTGGCACGCAGGACGCTCAAGCTGGGGCAATCTGTCCGGCCTCAACCGCACCAGCATCGGCATCGAACTCGACAATGCCGGTCGCCTGCAGCGCAGCGGCGGCAAATGGATCTCACCGCTGACCCGCCGCAGTTATCCCGACCGCGAAGTCACCCTTGCCTGCCATAAAAATGACCCGCCCGGCTCCCCACCCTGCGGCTGGCACGCCTACACGCCCGAACAGATTGAAGCCACGCTGGCGTGCGGGCTGGCCCTGTTCAAGCACTACCCGCTCACCGACATTCTCGGCCACGACGACATCGCCCCGGGGCGCAAGCGCGATCCGGGGCCGGATTTCCCGCTGGAGTCGGTGCGCGCCCGCCTGCAGGGACGCGGCGACGACCACCCCGAACGCTACCGCACCACCGGGCGCCTGTACGTGCGAAGCGGGGCCGGGCCGGAGTTCGCGCCGCTGCCGGGTACGCCGCTACCGCTCGGCACCGAGCTCGAGGTGCTGGCCCAGCACGGCCTGTGGTGGCAGGTCGACGTGGTGGGCGAGGTCAACGGCATGATGGATCTCGTGGGCTGGTGCCACAGCAAATACCTCGCGCCCGTCAACACTTAGATTCGCGTCCGCTTGCTCATTTCCCGGTCCAGACAGGAGAACGACATGTCGGATTCACCCAAAGCCGCCAAACCCTTATCCAAAGCCAAGCCTTCATCGAAGCAAGCCGAGCCTGCTGCGATGCGCTATTGCTCGCAGCCGGTCCAGCATCCCAGACAATTCGATCCCGCCGTGGATGCGCTGCGTGCCCGTGCCATTATCAATGGCGGCAAAAAATGGGTGAACGGCACCCAGCTGACCTATTACTGCTACAAGTCTGGCGATTCCGTTCCCGCTGCCTGGCACGGGAATGCGGCCGATATCCGGGAAGTGGGCGCTGCATTTCAAGCCTGGTTCAAACTGGGTATCGGCATCAGTTTCAAGGAAGTGAGCCGCCCCGAGGACGCCACGATCCGCATCGGCTTCGATTCGGATGACGGCTCATGGTCTTACGTCGGGCGCGATATTCTGAATATTCGCGACCCGTTTTCCCGCACCATGAATTTTGGCTGGGCGCTCAACACCCGCTATGGCCGCGACACCGCCCTGCATGAAATCGGCCATGCGATCGGTCTGGAACACGAGCACCAGAACCCTTACGCCGGCATCACCTGGGACACCGATGCGGTGAAAAACTACTTCCAGGGCCCGCCCAACAATTGGGGGATGCAGGAAATCGAATGGAACATTCTGCGGAAAATCCCCCCCGCGGAAGTCAAAGGAACCCGCTGGGACCCCGACTCGGTCATGGAATACCATTTCGGCTCCGGACTGATCATCGAGCCTGCGGCCTATCGCAACGGCTTGATGCCCAAGGGCGGACTGTCCAAAGCGGACAAATCCTGGATCGTCGAATCCTATCCCGGCACCAAACCGAAGGAAGTCATTCCCGCGCTGGAAGTGGGCCTGTCGCAGCGGCTGGCCATCAAAGCCGGTCAAAGCCGCGTGTTCAACTTCACGCCCAAACGCACCCGCACGTACCGGATCGGCACCTTTGGCACCTCGGATACCGTCATGGTGCTGTTCGAAATCGCGCCCGCCGGCAACGTGCAAATTGCCGGCAACGACGACAGCGGCACCGACCTGAACGCCCGCATCAACATGCGTTTGATCTATGGGCGGCGTTACCAGATCGGCATCCGGCTGTATTACTCGGACATGGCATCCGAAACCTCGATCATGGTTTGGTGACATCCGATGGCTGACGCCCCGACCTCACACGACTGGGAATACGTCCTCGCGCAGGAACGCGCGGCCATCCGCGAGCCCGACGGCCACCACGACGGCCCCGGGCGGCCGTTGACCGGGCTTGCCTTCTCCGGTGGCGGCATTCGCAGCGCCACGTTCAATCTGGGCATCACCCAGGCGCTCGCCGAGCTCAGGTTGCTGCGCCAGTTCGATTACCTGTCGTGCGTCTCGGGCGGCGGCTACATCGGCGGCTGGTTGTCTGCCTTCATCCATCTCAAGTGCAGCGGCCGCGTCGAGGATGCCGAACCGCTGCTGCACAGCGGGGGCAGCGAAAATTCCGCTATCCGCTTCCTGCGCAGCTACAGCAATTACCTCACGCCCCAGGCCAGCATCTTTTCCGCCGACACGCTAACCGCCGTCGCCACCTATCTGCGCAACCTCTACCTCAACCTCACCCTGTTAATCCTGGCACTCGGCGGAGTGCTGCTGCTGCCGCGGCTGCTGGTGTGGTTCGTCCGCTGGCTCACCGGCTGGGAAGGCGCCCACGCCGCCGCCGACGCAAGGCTGCTGCCGCTGTTCGGCGGGGGCATCCTGTGCATCGTCATGGCCATGCTCTTCATCGGCCTCAACCTGGGCAGCCGCGGCGCATTCAAAAGCCGCCCCTTCTATGCCCGTCAGGCAGGCGTGCTGACGCTGGTGGTGCTGCCTGCGCTGCTGTCGGCCTGGCTCATTGCCTATGGCTTTTATGCCGGCGCAGAACGTCTGGAGCGGATTTCGCTCGGCGGCTGGGTGCTGTGGGGCATGCTGGTCTATGTTCCGCCCTGGCTGGTGGGCTGGGCGCTGGGCCGGTCTCTTGGCCGCCGCACACGCGACCAGCCGCAGTTCACCTCCGGACGAATTGTCGCCATGGCCGGCTACGCCCTGGTGGCGGGGGCACTGGGCGGTCTGTTGTTCACCGCGTTTGCCGAAGTCGCGCAGTTCATCCGGCACATCGGCCAGGGCTACAGCGGTTCCTGGATCGCCTCGGCGCTCGCCACCGCCCTGTTGCTGAAGTTTTATTCGCTCACCGTGGTGGGCCATATCGGCCTGATGGGGCGCTATTTCTCGCACGACTCGCGTGAATGGTGGTCGCGCCTCGGCGGCTGGGTGCTGCTGGCCTCGCTGGTGTGGGCCGCCCTGTTCAGCATCGTCTACCTCGCGCCTGCCTTTTTCCGGTGGGCGCCGCAGGCCTTCGTTGCCGCGGGCGGGGTCACCTGGGTGCTATCGACACTCACCGGCGTGTTGCTGGGACGCAGCGCAAAAACCGCAGGCGACACGCACGCAAGCTGGCGCGATCGCGCCGCCCAGGTCATGCCCTATGTCTTTGTCTTCGGTCTGCTGGGCCTGCTGTCGTTCGGCCTGCATCAGTTGCTGATGCTGCCGATGTTTTGCAGCGAATGCGCCGCCCATCCCGCCACCTCGGGCAGGTTCATGAACGTGCTTTACCAGGAATCGTCCAACTTCCAGCGCATCGACATCGCCTGGGTGGCGATCCTGTGCGCCGGCAGCCTGGCCCTGGCCACGGCACTGGCGTGGCGCATCGACGTCAACCTGTTCTCGATCTATCACTTCTACCGCCAGCGCCTGGTGCGCTGCTACCTCGGCGCCTCGCGCTGCAAGCAGCGCGTGCCGCACCCCTTCACCGGCTTCGATCCGCGCGACGACCTCAAGCTGGCCGACCTCTGCAACAGTTCGCTGAGCAAGCCGCAATGCCAGCGCCCCTACCCGATCCACAACACCGCGATGAATCTGGTCGCCGGCAAGCAGCTCGCCTGGCAGGAACGGCGCGCTGCCGCTTTCGCGTTCACCCCCATGACCTCGGGCTACAGCTTCATCCTGCCCGACGAAAAGGGCCAGCTGCTGAGCCATTACCGTCCCACTGCCGAGTACATGGAAGGCGTGTGGATGGGCTCGGCGATGGCAATTTCGGGCGCCGCCGCCTGCCCCAACATGGGCTATCACAGCTCGCCCGCGCTGACGTTCCTGATGACCGTGTTCAACGTCCGCCTCGGTCACTGGAGCCCCAACCCGGCCAACGAAAACCACTGGACGCAACACGATCCGCCGTTTGGCGGCATTTACCTGCTGAGCGAACTGTTCGGCCGCACCCAGCACACCTCGCCCTTCGTCTACCTGTCCGACGGCGGCCATTTCGAGAACCTCGGCATCTACGAACTGGTGCGGCGGCGTTGCGCCTGCATCATCGCCATCGACGCCGGCGAGGACGGCAACAGCCATTTCGACGATCTCGGCAACGCCATCCGCAAGTGCTACGCCGACTTCGGCGTGGTCATCGACATCCACGCCGAAGACCTGGAGAACGGCTATTCCGCCGTCGGCCGCGTGATCTATCCCTTCAGCGCGGAGACAGCAGAACAGCCGCCCGAGGGGTGTTTGATCTACATCAAGCCGCGCCTCACCGGCGCCGAACCTGCAGACCTGTTGAACTACAAGTGCACCCATCCCGGCTTTCCGCACGAATCAACGCGGGATCAATGGTTCGATGAATCGCAGTTCGAGAGCTACCGCAAGCTGGGACACCACATCGGCAAGGCCGTGTTCGAGGCGGCGCTGATCGAAGCCACCCAGCGTCAGGAGCTGGCCAGCGACAGCGGACCGATCCTGCCGTGGCTGTGCGAGATCCTGCGCGAACGGCGCAACGAGGCGACATGAAAGCACAACATCCTTGGCTAAGGTTCAGGGCAGCCTGCCCTGCACACGGAAGAGCATCATGAAAAAATTGAAAAAATCGATCTGGATTGGAATTTTCAGCGTTTCCTCCCTCGCCCTGTTAGCCTGGCTCGCCCAGCAGCCCGAAACCGCGCGCGCCATCCTGCCGCCCGCATCCGGCATGGTGCCAAGCACGCCTGCCGCCGTCGCAGCCGACCCGCTTTCCCCCGCCATGCCGGATGCGGCATCGTCGTATGGTGATGCCGGTTTCCGCGAAGCCGAGGCCGGCTTGTCGCCGTCCGCCCGTTCCGGGCGCGAAATCTGGTTCAAGGCCACTGCCGGCAACGCGCGTTTCCACACCTACACCTTCCAGCAGCGTGTCACCGCCTTGATCGACTGGTACGGCGTGCTGCGTGGCGACGCCCGCGACACCCGCTTCAAGACCTGGGGCCTGATCAACGACCCCGGCTGCTGCAAACCGGGCGCCGACGGCTGCCCGGCCAAAAGCTACGATGAGACCTACGGCTTCGACTGGTGCCCGGGCGATGAGGCCCTGCTGAAATTCGTCGGCAAACCCGGTTACCGCGACCCCGCGTGCGACTTCAAGGACGCCAGCGCCGCCGCGAGCGATCCCGATGGCCATCAAACAGGCCGCGAGGACAGCTGCAACCTCGCGTTCGGCACCTCAACCGGCGCGCTCGGCTTCCGCAAATTCCCCAATCCGCGCTTCGATGCGGCGGTGTGGAAGCAGGTCAACGGCCGCCTCGGCACTTGGGAAGGCTACAACCGCAAGCTGTCGAACGACCCTGCCCGCGCCGACCACAAGGTGCGCAAACTGGCCGACGCCTCGGTCGAACCGCCCTTCCTGATCGGCACTGCCTGCGCCTCGTGCCACGTTGCCTTCAACCCAGCCAAACCGCCGGCTGACCCCGAACATCCTAAGTGGGAAAACCTCTCCGGCCTGGTCGGCAACCAGTACATCCGCGTCTCCGAAATCCTCATTTCCGGCATGCCGCACGACGACCTGCTGTGGCAGATCTTCGCCCACGCGCGCCCCGGCACCTCCGACACCTCGGCGATCCCCAACGACCAGGTCAACAACGCCGGCACCATCAACGCGCTGATCAACACCGCGCAGCGCCCCACCTTTGCGGGCGAAAATGTCAACCGCTGGCGCAAGGTCGCGGCGTGCCCAGCCGGTGCCAAAGGTCCGGATCAATCGGCTGGCGCGGCCTGCTGGTGCGAACCCGGCAAGCCTGGCAAGTGCTGGGAAAAAAGCGTGAAAGCCGAAACCGTGCACCACATCCTCAAGGGCGGCGGCGACTCGATCGGTGCGCTCGGCGCGATCCAGCGCGTGTACTTCAACATCGGTTCGTGCGCCGAGCAGTGCTGGGTCAACCACCTCACCGATTTGCGCCAGCTCGACCCGCAGGCGCGCAACTTCGGCCAGACGCCGTTCGACATCGGCCAGTGCCGGCGCGACTGTCCCAACTTCCGCGCCATCGAGGACCGGCTGCCCAACCTGCTCGACTTCTTCCTCACCGCGCCCGAAGGCCAGGCACGCGACCTCGTCGAGGCGCGTGCCAACCAGCGCCAGGCGGCTTACGCCGCAACCGATCTGGTGCGCGACCTCGAAAGCCATTTCGGCAAGGATTCGGTCTCACGCGGCCAGCAGGTGTTCGTCGCCAACTGCGCGCGCTGCCATTCCAGCGGCAAGCCGCCGTTCGAGACGGTGGACTTCCGCGCCATTGACAGTAAATCCGGCCTGCGCGCCGACTGGCTGGGCAACGATGTGCCGACGCCGGTCACCGAAATCGGCACCTACCGCTGCCGTTCTCTGCATTCCAACCACCTGCGCGGCCACGTCTGGGAGCAGTTCGCCAACGAGGAGTACCACGCGCGCAAAACCGTCGCCGGCATCCTCGAACCGCACGACGGCGGCCGTGGCTATTACCGCAACGTCTCGCTGCTCAACCTGTGGGCGCACGCACCCTTCCTGCACAACAACTCGGTCGGCCCCGAACTGTGCGGCTGGGGCGGAGACAAGGCGAATCCCTACGAACTGTATCGCTCCAGCTACGTGGATACGACGAAGCCCGGCAACCCGCCGCTGGCGAAAGACAAGCAGCCGGCGTGCTGGCAATACGATCCCTCGGTCGAGGGCCGCTTCAAGCTGTATGTCGCGTCAATGCAGGACTTGCTGAACCCGGCGAAGCGCACCCCCAAGGCGACCAAGGTCGACCAGGACATCGTGCTCGACATCGGCCCGCGCATCTTCGACGGCAAGGAGGAAAAACGCCTGGTCGGCTTTACCGTGCGGGTGCCAGCTGGCGCCACCGCGGGTAACGTCGGCAACTTCCGCCACAAGGATTTCATCGTCGATCTGGTGCGCGCGAAGTTGAAGCCGAAGGAGTTCGAAGCGCGGCTCGCCACCGTGTTACCAGCAAGTGACGCCAAAAAGCTCGCAGCCGAAATGCAGGAAATCGGCAAGGCTATCGTCTCCGACCCCGACCGGCTGGTCGAGGTGGTGAAGGAGGCGCGCGCCCGCACCCCGGCGCTGTGGCAGGTCTACTCGTCCTGCAGCGCGGAGATCGAGAACGACGGCCATCGCTTCGGCGAGGACCTCAGCGACGCCGACAAGAACGCACTGATCGCCTTTCTGGCGACGCTGTAAGGGAGACCGCCATGCATGCTCCACTTCGACAAGAACACACACCCGATCCCATGTGCTGCGGCTGCGGCCTCAGGCCGCGTCGCATCACCAAAGGCAATGATGTGCTGCGCCTGGCCATCGTCGCACTGCTTCTGCTGCCGGCAGTCCTGGGCCTGTCAGGCTGCGAGCGGATCCAGGGCTGGTTCGCCGGCAAACCCGACATAGCCTTCGCCCCCTACGGCGACACCTACGCCAGCAAACCGGATTTCGCGCAGGTCGAATATGAACATCCGATCCCGCTGAAGGAACTCGCCAAGGTCACCCCGAAATATCTGGCCGGACTGGAACAGGAACAGCTCGACCAGCTGTATGCGCGCCTCGGCTCCGGGCCGATCCCCAACGGCGCGTTTGACGGCGAAATCGTGTTCCCGCGCGGCAGCTCGGGCAAGCTGCGCGCCGCCGAAATCATCGGCGGGCTCAAGGGACTGGGGGTGAACTTCAAGGGCAACCTGCTCGAAACCGCAGGCGAAACCCTGTGGAAAGGCAAGGTGTTCTATCGCGATCAAAAAGTGCTGCGCAACCGCATTCAGGATCTCACCGCGCTGCGCCCGGTGATCGGCCCCGGCGACATTCCCAAGATCGACGTTGACGGCAAGGACGCCTGGCTGCTGTTCCCCGCCAAGCTCTACTGCGGACAAAGCCTGATCGACTCGCGCCGCGAATCCATCATCATCGACTACGCCTTCACCGACGAACTGCATGGCTACCGCGAGAGGCCCGACTTCCTCGCCGGCCGGCGCGGCCTCAAGGTGCGCGACGAAATCCGCATGGTGCGTCCGGGGCTTTATCTCGGCCGTGCCTACATGGACCACGCCTTCATCCTCAACTTCGTGCTTTACAACAAGGACCTCGATCAAGCCGGGCGCGCCGAATTCGAGATCGGCCAGGTCAAGGACGATTGCTGGAGCGGCACACAGACGCGTGTCGTCGCCAGTCGCTGAGGTCACCCCATGCAAACGCTTGCCGACATCGACTTTGCCGCGCTCACCCAGCGGCCCTTCCATCCCTCGCCGGCGGCGTGGGAGGACCAGGTGTTTTATTTTTTTCTGCTGGATCGCTTTTCCGACGGCAACGAGGCGGGTTATCGCGACAACTCGGGCAACCTGGCGGTGGGCGGCTCCACGCCCTTGCTGCAATCCGCCGACCACGGCAACGCCGTTGGCGCCGAAGCCGACGCCGCGAGCTGGCGTGATGCAGGGGCACGTTTTGTCGGCGGCACGCTGCGCGGCGCGATGAGCAAGATCGGCTACCTGAAGCGGCTCGGCGTCAGCGCAATCTGGGTCAGCCCGGTGTTCAAGCAGCCTCCCTGGAGCGACGCCTACCACGGCTACGGGGTGCAGGATTTCCTGGCCATCGACCCGCGCTTCGGCAGCCGCGAAGACCTGCACGAGCTGGTCGAAACGGCCCATGCGCACGGCATCCATGTGATCCTCGACGTGATCCTCAACCATGCCGGCCCGGTGTTCAGCTACGCCGCCGACCGCTACCCGACCGAGCACGGCATGGACCCGCGTTGGGACGGTCGTCCCTACCCGGTCGCGGGCTGGAACGACGCCGCGGGCCAGCCCAGCCTGCCGTACGGCCAGCCGGTCAACGACCCCGATGCCGCGATCTGGCCACGGGAGCTACAGGCCGCTGACGATTTCTCCCGGCTCGGCCGCATCAACAACTGGGACTGGTACCCGGAATTCATCGAAGGCGACTTCTTCGACCTGAAAGACATCCGGCTCGGCGAAGGCGAGGTTGACCATTTCCGCATCTCGCCCGCACTGAAAACGCTCACCCGCGCCTATCAGTACTGGATCGCCTATGCCGACCTCGACGGCTTCCGGGTCGACACGGTCAAGCACATGGAACCCGGCGCGACGCGCTATTTCACCGCCTGCATTCACGAGTTCGCGCAATCGATCGGCAAGGAACAGCTTGTCGACGACCACGATCAGGTGCGCAAGGGTGACCACAAGGCGCGCTTTTGCGCCGGCGGTGGAACGCGGCTCGCTGCCAACGTGCTGGCGCTGAATGCACTGACGCTTGGCATTCCCTGTATCTACTACGGGTCGGAACAGGGTCTCGACGGTGCGGGCGGCAATGACCGCTACATCCGCGAGGCGATGTTCGGCGGCGACTTTGGCGCCTTCCGTTCGCGCGGCCGCCACTGCTTCGATGAAAATCACCCGATCTATGTCGAACTTGCGCGCCTGCTCGGCGTGCGCAGGCAGCACCTGGCGCTGCGCCGCGGCCGCCAGTATCTGCGCGCGATTTCCGGCAACGGCCACGATTTTGGCGCGCCGCGCTTGATCGGCAGCGAACTGCGCTCGGTGGTGGCGTGGTCGCGGCTGTTCACCGACCGCGAATGGCTGTGTGCGATCAACACCGACGACACCAGCGAACAGGCCGCTTGGGTGGGGCTGGACCACGACCTCAGTCCGCTCGGCCACGCCCTGGTCTGCCTGTATTGCAGTGATCCGGCCCGGATTGGCGGCAGGCTGGAAGTCGCGTCACCGCACCCCGACTGGCACGCCGTGTGGCTTGCTTTGCCTGCCGCAGGCTGTGCGGTGTATGGGCCGGCAGACTGATGCGCCATGCGCCGCGCATCCTGCCCCTGCAGAAGGTGCTCGCCATGTGCCTGATGCTGTCTCCGCTCCAGAGCCTGTCGGAACCAGCGCAGGCGGATCTGCCGCCGGTCGGGCGCTCGCGCTTCGACCTGCTGGTTGGCAGCACTCCGGTGCCGTACCCGTTTCCCCGGCTGGTGAACTTGATCAACCGCCAGATGCAGACCGATGCCGGCGGCCTGCCTCCGCTCAAGCTCACACTGATTCCGCTTGGCCGCTCGCTGCAGCGTGAGGCAGGCGCGCCGGATTTTTTCCACTTTCCGCGCGTGGTCGCCGCCGCCGACGGCATCAGCCAGCCCGGCATCCCGCCCCTGAAAGACCGGCTGTTTATCGGTTTCCACGAAAAAGGCGAGGTGATCGAGGTCATCAGCTACAACGACACCGCCGGCCGCTTCGAATTCCAGGTGGTGCGGGATTATCAGAAAGGCAAAGTGCCACAGACGTACTATGCACGGCGCAGCCTGTGCCTCGCCTGCCACCAGAACGCCGCGCCCATCTTTGCCCGTCCGCTGTGGGACGAAACGCCGGCCAACCCGGCGATTGCCGCCCGCCTGCGCGACGCGCGAAGCGATTTCTATCAGGTCAGGCTGACGGGCACCGACATCGCGTATTTCATCGATACCGCGACCGACCGTGCCAATCTGTTTTCGGTCTGGCAGACGCTGTGGCAGACAGGCTGCGGTCAGGCAGCAACCGGCGACCGCTGCCGCATGCAGGCCTTCGCCGCGGCACTCGACTATGCGCGTAGCGGCACGCTGCCCGCGCCGGGCGATCTGCCGACGCTGGATTCTGGCTGGAAAACCCGCTGGCCGCATGGCCTTGCCCTCCCCAATCCCGACCTGCCCAACCGCGATCCGCTCGCCGCTTTGCAGGATCCGGCCACCGAACCGCTGCTGCTGCGCCCGCCGCTCGACACCTGGCATGCGCCGGACAAGACTGCCTTCATCGTCGGGCTGGCCGGCATGCTCGACGCCCATGCCGTGAAGCAGTTGAAAGCAGCCGACCTGTCCGCCCCCCTCGAGCGCCTGCGCACGCGCGGTGTACTGGCCGCCCGCCCGTTCAGCCACGATCTGCTGGATACCTTGCTGGCCGAACTGGGCGCGCCACGCCGAATCCTTCCGCTCAGCCTGTCGCCCGCACGCATGGAACCGGCGTCGGCCGCCGCCGCAGCCGGCCCCCTCGTCGCGCCTTTCCGCACCCACTGTGCCAGCTGCCACGACACCACGCTGCCGCATCCGCCCAACTTCCTGCGTGGCAGCCCGGCCGAAGTTGATGCCAAACTCGAACACTGCGCGCCGCGCATGTTTGTCCGCCTGAGCATGGCGGGCGTCCGAGAAGCCGCGCGCAGCAAGCCGCCGATGCCGCCGGCCGCAGCGCTCGCCAGCCGCGGCATCGATCCCGTGCACTGGGCTGCCTCGCCCGAACTCGCGGTACTGAAACGGCTTGTCGCCAGCCGCCTGCGCGGCCAGGATCCGGCCAGCCTGCTGCGCCAGCCCTATGCGCAGCTGCGTCCCTGCCTGCCGCCGTCCAGTTATGCGGAGCGCGCGCAATGAGCCCGTCTGCAGCCCGCTGTTCCGTCTGCCGCTTCTTCCTGTGGGCGCTGCTGCTCCTGCTCGCGCTCGCTGCGCTGGGCGCCGCGATCCGCTTCCTGCCCGACCGTCCGGTCACCTACGCCGACCCGGTCGAACACTTCAAATATGGCTCGACCGGCGGCGAGCGCAACATGGGCTTCCCCTACTGGCTGTGGCAGGTGCTGCCCGAGGTCTGCCCCGACCTGCTGCCGGGCAAGGGCTATGCCTCGCTCGGTTTCATCTTTGAACAGGGACGCGACCTGCCGGTGGGCATGTCGAAACGCCGGCATATGGGAATCGACCGCGTGTTCCTCAACTGCGCGGTGTGCCACACCGCAACCGTGCGCACCACGCCCAACGCCCAACCGATGCTGGTCGCCGGCATGCCCGCCAATCAACTCGACCTGATGCGCTTCCAGAAATTCGTCCAGGCCTGCGTCAACGACCGCCGCTTCACCCCCGCGCAGGTGGTGCCGCGTATCGAGGAAAAGGCTGGCGGCCTCGGCCTGCTCGACCAGTGGGTGGTCTATCCGCTCGGCGTCCACCTGATGCGCGACGGCGTCGCCGGCCTGCTCGGGCGGCTGCGCTTCATCCATCA
>NCHD01000061.1 GCA_002257045.1 Hydrogenophilales bacterium 16-61-112
TTGCCGCTGTATTGGCGAATTTCCAGCGCGTGGGTGCGCAGCCATTCGACCAGTCCGGCACGGATCGCCGAGTCGTCGCCCTGCGGCAGCCACGCTGCGGCCCATGGCGGCAGCAGCGCGCGCGAGTTCTCGATGATTTCCGCCATCCGTCCCAGCAGGCCGGCCACGCCGCCCTCGCCGCGCAAGTAAAGGATGACGGCGGCGGTGAATCCCCCCAGCACGCCAAGCACGACCAGCGTGATCAGCGACACCACCAGCACCTTGGCCCAGGTGTGATTGAGGCGGCCGATCACAAAACGCGGTGCCAGCAGATGCACCAGTTGCACCACCAGCAGCCCGGCCAGCAAACTGGGCAGCAGATGGAGCTTCAGGATCAGCAACAGGGCGGCGGCCATCAGCAGCCAGGCGGCAATTGGGTAGCGGAGGCTCGACAGGGGAAGCAGGTTGGGCGTCATTGCCGCCACCTTGCCAAGAAAGCCTGCGTGCGGCAAGGGCTTATCGACGCGGCCGTGTGAAATTCAGGCATCGGCCAGATAGCCCAGCGCGCTGCCGGTCTGCGCGGCGGCCTTTTTAACCGCCTCGATCCAGCCCGGCTTGTGGCGGTCGGCCGGCGCCGAGATCGACAGGCCGGCCACCAGCTTGCCTTCGGCGTCGCGGATCGGCGCGCCGATGCAGGCCACGCCCAACTCGGCTTCCTCGCGGTCATAGGCCAGCTGCGCCTGGCGGATGGTGGCCAGTTCGGCATTCAGCCGCTCCAACGTGGTCAGGGTATTGGATGTATACGCCGGCAGGCCGGTGCGTTCGGCGTAGCCCATCACGCCGCTGGCACTGTCTTCGGAAAGGAATATCTTGCCGACCGCAGTGACGTGCAGCGGGGCGTGCGCGCCGACCACCTGCACCACCTGGATCATGGTTTGCCCGCCCGAGACGCGTTCGACGTAAACCGCCTCGTCGCCGCGCCGCACGATGAGGTTGACGGTTTCGCCGGTTGCCTCGGCCAGTTGCTGCATCGCCGGCATGGCCACCTGGCGGATGTTTAACCGCGCACGCAGGCGATTGCCGACTTCCAGCCAGCGCACGCCCAGATCGTATTCGCCGGCGCCGGTTTTCTCGACCAGGCCGTGCGCCATCAAGGCACCGAGGATGCGGTGGGCGCTGGCGGTGTGCAGGCCGGCCTGCTCCGCCAGGCGCGTGAGGTTGATCGGCCCGGGGGCGCGCGAGAGGAGGCCGACCAGCGCCATGGCGCGGTCGATGACCTGAATAGACGAGCTTACGTTTTTCATAAAGTGAAAATTTATCACGCGATGTGAAAAGTGTAGGGCTTTCTGCTTCAATACGTTCATCGTTTCACATCATGTGAAACATTTTCATATTGTGAAAGGTTTGCCATGAGCGCCCAGATGCAGTCCGCCCCCGAGAATCTCCCCGCCTTTTGTGAAGGTATCCAGTATTTTGCCGATAGCTACCCGGAAATCGACCGCCTTGGTGCCGCACCGCTGCTGGGCCCAGACCAGCCCATGCTGCCGGACGCCACCAGCGAGGCCGCGGTCTACCAGACCCTGCTCGCTGCCGACGCGCTGCGCTACCTGACCCTGCAGGTGACCGGCAGCAAGTCGTCCGGCCACCCGGGCGGCTTTGCTTCCAGCGCCGACGCCGTTGCCGCGCTGCATCTGCTGGGCCACCGCAACCTGGTGACCGAGGTCGGCCATCACGCGCCCGGCTTCTATTCGGCGATGTTCCTCGACACCTCGCTGGAAGACATGGGCATCACCACGGTTGCGCAAATGTGCACGCGCTTCCGCGAGCGTCATGGTCTGCTCGGCCACCTGTCCGGTGCGATTCCCGGTCTGCTCGCACCCGCCGGCCCGCTCGGCCAGGGCCAGCATTTCGCCATGGCCGGCGCCTATCTCAACCGCGACAAACTGTTCCCGGTGACCATCGGCGACGGTGGCCTCGGCGAGCCCTACATCATGAGCGCGTTCCAGCACTTCGCCACCGCCTATCCCAGTGTCACCAACTACCTGCCAGTGCTGGTGTGGAACGGTTTCTCGCAGGAGCATCACAGCATGGTGTCGTTGTGGGACAACGCACGCATGACTGATTACTGGCGCGCGCACGGCTTCGACGAAGTGCATCTGGTCGACGCTCGCAACTTTGCCGACACACCCGACGCGCCGGTGTACACCGACAGCACGACATTCGGCTTTGCCGCCCGCATGGCTTTTACCGCCGCGATCCTGAAGGCGACCGATGCTGCTGCGCAAAGCGCGCTCAATGGCCGCCGTGCCTGCCTCATCGTCAAGCAGCTGAAGGGCGCAGGCGTGCATGCCACCGGCGCCAAGTCGCACAACCTGTACCCGCACCACACGCTCGATTCCGATGACGTGAAGTCGGGCCTGCAGCGCCGTGCGTTGCCGGTTGCCGCCTGGAAGATCACCCGCGAAAACTTCCGTCATGCTGGAGGCGGCCCTGCTGCGCGCGTCGCGGTGACCGAATCCGTGCGTGAGTTGCCCAGCCTCGACGGCCTGCCGCTGAACGAATTCACGGTCGGCGAAAACCACATCCCGACTACCGCGTTCGGCCACGTGGTGGGCGAAGTCGGCAAGCGCGACCCGATGTTCGTCGTCACCAACGCCGACGGTAACGAAGCCTCGGGCATGGCCAACATCAACAAGGCGCTGACGATCCGCCACCCGACCACCGACGACCTCTATTTCCAGGGCCCGTCCGGCCAGGTCTACGAGCCGCTCAACGAAGATGCCTGTGCCGGTCTTGCGGTCGGCGTCTCGCTGTTCGGCGGGCGCAGCCTGTGGTGCAGCTACGAGTCGTTCGCCATCAACGGCCTGCCGATCTGGCAGACGGTGACGCAGGCGATGGCCGAACTGCGCCGCCCGACACCCGCCACGGTGTGCCTGTTCACCGCCGGGGCGCTGGAGCAGGGCCGCAACGGCTGGACCCACCAGCGCCCGGAGATCGAAAGCTATTTCGCCGCGATGATGCGCAACGGCAACGTCTATCCGCTGTTTCCGATCGACGCCAACATGATCCAGGTCAGCTACACCTGGGCGCTGAAGCAAAAGAACAAGGGCATCGTCATCACCGCGTCGAAATCGGCGCTGCCGATTCACGCCACCCTGGCGCAAAGCGAGCAGGCGATCGACGACGGCGCGATGGTGCTGCAGGAACGCGCCGGTTCACACACCGTGGTGTTCGCGGTGACCGGCGACCTGGTGTTGCAGCCGGTGTTCGCCGCCGCCGAGAAACTGGCCGCGGCCGGCATCGGCTCGCGCATCGTCGCCGTGGTCAACCCGCGCCGCCTCTATCGTCCGACCGATGTGCTGTGGGACAGCGTGTCGGAACCGGATGATCGCTTCATGGCCGACGACGCATTCAAGACGATGTTCCACGGCGATGTGCTGCTGGCCGTCTCCGGCGGGCCGTCGGCGCCGCTCGAACCGGTGCTGCTGCGCAGCCAGGCCGCGCAGCGCGACGTGTTCTGCTGGAAGCGCGGCGAAACCACCGCCAACCCGCAACAGCTGTTCGACTTCAACGGCATGAATGCGCAGGCAATGAACGAGCGCGCGCTGGCAATGCTGGAGCGGGCGGCGGGCTAACAGATTGTCAGCGAATGCCCTTGGGGTATTTATGCCCTTGGGGTATTCGCTGACTCAGAGAGGTTTACTGCATGAACCCGAAAATCATCGTTCTCGACGACGACCCCACCGGCTCGCAGACGGTGCATTCCTGCCTGCTGCTGACGCGCTGGGATGTCGCCACGCTGAAGGCCGCGCTGGCCGACGCTGCGCCGTTGTTCTTCGTCCTCACCAACACGCGCGGCATGGATGCGGAGCGTGCGGCGGCCATCACGCGCGAGGTGTGCGTCAACCTCAAGGCCGCGCTTGCCGACTACGCCGGGCCGGTGCTGTTCGTGTCGCGCTCGGACTCGACCCTGCGCGGCCACTACCCGGTGGAAACCGACGTAATGAACGCCGTGCTCGGTCCCTTCGACGCGACCTTGCTGACCCCGGCGTTCTTCGAGGGGGGCCGCATCACGCGTGACAGCACGCACTACTTAATGGTGGATGGCCAACCGGTGCCGACGCATGAAACCGAATTCGCACGCGACTCGGTGTTCGGCTACCGCACGGCGTTTCTGCCCGAGTACGTGGCGGAAAAAACCGCTGGCCGTGTCGCAGCAAGCGATGTGGCGCGGCTGACGCTCGACGCCCTGCGTGGCGGCCGTACCGCCGACTGGCTGGCAGGCTTGCACGGCAACGCCATCGGTGTGGTCGACGGCGAGTTTGCCGCCGACTACCGGCTGTTTGCCGACGCCGTGCTGCAGGCAGCCGCAGGCGGCAAGCGGTTGCTGTTTCGCAGCGCCGCTTCGCTGCTCACCGCGCTGGCGAAACTGCCGCCGCAGCCGGTGGCGGCCGATGCGTTTGCCTCACTGGTGCGCGGGCAGCAAGCGGGCGTGGTCATCGTCGGATCGCACGTCGCCAAGACCACCGCGCAGCTCGGCGTGCTGCTGAAGCAGCGCGGCGTGGTCGGCCTGCCGCTCGACGTCGCCCGCCTGCCCGCAGGCCGTGCAGAACTGGTGGCGTCGCTGACGGCCAGCATCGCCCATGCCCACACGCGGGGCCTCACACCGGTGGTGTTCACCAGCCGCACCGAGCTGCAGTTCGCCAGCACGGCGGAGCGGCTGGCGTTCGGCGAGGCGGTGTCGGGCACGCTGATGGACGTGGTGCGGCAACTGCCGCCGACGCTGGGCTTCCTGATCAGCAAGGGTGGCATCACCTCCAACGACGTCCTGTCGACCGGCCTCGCGCTCACCGCTTCGCGCGTGCTGGGGCAGATTCTGCCCGGCGTCACCGTGGTGCAAACGCCGCCGGATCACCGCCTGCCGCAGATGCCGGTGGTGATTTTTCCCGGCAACGTCGGCGGCGACGATGCGCTGGCCGAAGCCTACCGGCGGCTCGCGCCCTCGCATGCGGCGGCCGGCCCGGCTACACTCGCGGCCTGATTCAACCGACTGTCCGCCATGATCAGCCCCGCCTTCCTGTCCCAGTTGCGCCGCCTGTTACCGCCGCATAGCGTGCTGCACGAGCGCGAGGATTTGATGCCCTTCGAGTCCGACGGCCTGTCGGCTTACCGCAACATTCCCGACGTGGTGGTGCTGCCGGAAAACGAGGCGCAGGTGGCGGCGATCCTGCAGCTGTGCCACGCTGAAAAAATCGCCGTGGTGGCGCGCGGCGCCGGCACCGGCCTCGCGGCGGGCGCGCTGCCGATCGATGGCGCGGTGCTGCTGGTGCTGGCCAAGCTCAACCAAATCAGGCAGCTCGATCCCCTGGCGCGCACCGCCACCGTGCAGCCGGGGGTGCGCAATCTCGCGATTTCCGAAGCCGCCGCGCAACACAATCTGTATTACGCGCCGGATCCGTCGTCGCAGATCGCCTGCTCGATCGGCGGCAATGTGGCGGAAAACTCCGGCGGCGTGCACTGCCTGAAATACGGCCTCACCGTGCACAACATTCTCAAGCTGCGCGCCTGGACCATCGCCGGTGAACTGCTGGAAATTGGCAGCGACACACTCGATAGCGCCGGTTACGACCTGCTGGCCTTGATGACCGGCTCGGAAGGCATGCTGGCGGTGATCACCGAAGTCACGGTCAAGCTGCTGCCGCGTCCGCAGCGCGCGCAGGTGGTGCTGGCGGCGTTCGACGACGTGGCGAAAGCCGGCGCGGCGGTCGGCAACATCATCGCCGCCGGGGTGATTCCGGCCGGGCTGGAAATGATGGACCGCCTCGCCATCCAGGCCGCCGAGGCCTTCGTCCACGCCGGTTATCCGCTCGACTGCGAGGCACTGCTGCTGTGCGAAGTCGACGGCGTCAACGAGGAAGTGTCGGACGACATCTTTACCGTGCGCGAGGTGCTGACCGCCTCCGGCGCCACCGAAATCCGCACCGCCGAAAGCGAGGAGCAGCGCCTCAAGTTCTGGGCCGGACGCAAGGCCGCGTTCCCCGCGGTGGGGCGCCTCGCGCCCGATTACTACTGCATGGACGGCACCATCCCGCGCGGCCAGCTACCGCATGTGCTGAAACGCATCAGCGAAATGAGCATCGAATACGGCCTGGCCGTCGCCAACGTGTTCCACGCCGGCGACGGCAACCTGCATCCGCTGATCCTGTTCGACGCCAACACGCCCGGTGAACTGCACAAGGCCGAACTGTTCGGCGGCAGGATTCTGGAGTTGTGCGTCGAAGTCGGTGGCACCATCACCGGCGAGCACGGCGTTGGGCTGGAGAAGATCAACCAGATGTGCGCGCAGTTTTCCACGCCCGAGCTGGTGCGCTTCCATGAAGTGAAGGCCGCGTTCGACCCCGACACCCTGCTCAACCCCGGCAAGGCCGTGCCCGAGCTGCACCGCTGCGCCGAGTGGGGCGCGATGCACATCCACGGCGGCCAGCTGCCGCATCCCGAGCTGCCGAGGTTCTGATGCTGGATACCTTGATCGAGCGCATCCGCGCCGCCCATGAACACGACTCGCCGCTGATTCTCCAGGGCGGCGGCAGCAAAACCTTCTACGGCAATCCCGATGAGGGCGAGGTGCTCTCTGCGCGCGCATTTTCCGGCGTGGTCGATTACCAGCCGAAGGAGCTGGTACTGACCGCGCGCGCCGGCACCCCGCTCGCCGACATCGAGGCGCTGCTCGACGCGCAGAACCAGATGCTGGCATTCGAGCCACCGCATTTCGGCGGCGCCGCCACCCTCGGCGGCTGTGTGGCTGCCGGGCTGTCGGGTCCACGCCGGCCTTATGCGGGCGCGGTGCGCGACTTCGTGCTCGGCGTGCGCATCATCGACGGTACCGGCCAGCCGCTGCGTTTTGGCGGCCAGGTGATCAAGAACGTCGCTGGCTACGATGTGTCGCGGCTGATGGTCGGCGCGCTCGGCACGCTCGGCCTCATCACCGAAGTTTCGCTCAAGGTGCTGCCCCGGCCCGCGGCCGAAACCACGCTGCAATTCGAACTCGACGAAGCCGCTGCGATCGAACAGATGAACCGCATGGCCGGCCAGCCGCTGCCGCTGTCGGGTACCAGTTGGCATGCCGGGTTGCTGACGGTGCGGCTGTCGGGCGCGACCTCGGCGGTGCACGCCGCACAGGTCAAGCTCGGCGGTGAAACGCTGAATGACGCCGCATCGTTCTGGCAGCGCCTGCGCGACCACGCAACGCCGTTTTTTGACGTGCGCCCGGCGGCATCGACGGCCAGCCTGTGGCGACTGGCCATCAAGCCGACCACGCCGCCCTTGAGACTCGGTGATGCGCAATGGATCGAGTGGGGCGGCGCCGTGCGCTGGCTGCTGAGTGATCTGCCCGCCGCTGCGCTGTTCGAAGCCGCCAAAAACGGCGGCGGCCACGCCACCCTGTTCCGTGGCATGGCGCCGGCCGGCGGCGTATTCAGTCCGCTTTCGCCGCCGCTGCACGTCCTGCATCGCAAGCTCAAACAGCGTTTCGACCCCAAGGGGATACTCAACCGCGGGCGGCTGTACCCGGATTTCTGATGGAGTTCGAGGCCATCGACCACGTGGTATTGACCGTGCGCGACATCCCCGCCAGCGTGGCGTTTTACACACGCGTGTTGGGCATGCGCGAGGAGGTCTTTGGCGAAGGTCGGCGCGCGCTGGCATTTGGACGCTGCAAGCTCAACCTGCATCAGGCCGGGCGCGAATTCGAGCCGAAGGCTGCGCACCCGGCGCCGGGCGCGGTCGATCTCTGCCTGCTCGCGCGCACGTCTATCTCCGATATCGAGCGCCACCTCGCCGCGCACGGCGTCGCCATCGAGCAAGGCCCGATTGAGCGCAGCGGCGCACAAGGCCCGCTGCTGTCAGTCTATGTGCGCGACCCCGATGGCAACCTGATTGAACTCTCGAACCCGCTCTGACCTGCGCCCGACCATGCAAACCACGCTCGCCGACACCTTTCGCAACACCCCCGAGGGCGATCTCGCCGAAAGCATCCTGCGCAGCTGCGTGCATTGCGGATTCTGTCTCGCCACCTGCCCCACCTATCAGCTGCTCGGCAACGAACTCGATTCGCCGCGCGGCCGCATTTACCTGATCAAGCAGGTGTTCGAAGGCGCCACCCCCACCGCCAAAACCCAGCTCCATCTTGACCGCTGCCTCACCTGCCGCAACTGCGAAACCACCTGCCCGTCGGGGGTGGAATACGGCAAGCTGATCGACCTTGGCCGTGCGCTGGTCGAGAAAACCGTCGGCCGCGGCGTGCGCGATACCGCGACCCGCGCCGCACTCAAGACCGGCCTGCTGTCGCCCGTGCTGTTCAACAGCGCGCTCAAACTGGGACAGAGCGTGCGCAGCGTGATGCCGGAATTTTTGCGCAGCAAAATCCCCGCATCCGAGGCTGCCGGCGTGTGGCCCGCGCCGCACCATGCACGCCAAATGCTGGTGTTACAGGGCTGCGTGCAACCCGGTCTCAAGCCCAACATCAACGCCGCCACCGCGCGCGTGCTCGACCGGCTGGGGATTTCATTGATCGCGGCCGACAAGGCGGGCTGCTGCGGCGCGGTCGCGCACCACCTCAACGATCACGACGACGGCCTGAACGCGATGCGCCGCAACATCGACGCCTGGCTGCCGCATCTGGACGCCGGCGCGGAAGCCATCGTGATGACCGCTTCAGGCTGCGGTGTGATGGTCAAGGACTACGGCTGGCAGCTACGCGATGATCCGACCTACGCCGACAAAGCCGCCCGCGTTTCTGCCGCAACCCAGGACATTTCCGAAGTCCTGCTGGCCGAACGCGAAGCCTTCAAACGGCTTCTCGCTTCCCGCTCCCCGCTCCCCAAAAAAGTCGCCTACCATCCGCCCTGCACCCTGCAGCACGGGCAAAAACTCAGCGGCGGGGTGGAAGGCCTGCTCGTCGACGCCGGGTTTGAGCTGACTGCAGTCGCGGAAAAAAACCTCTGCTGCGGCTCGGCCGGCACCTATTCGATTTTGCAGCCCGAGATTGCCGGCCAGCTCAAAACCCGCAAGCTCGGCCACCTCGAAGCGGGTGCGCCCGAGGTGATTGTCACTGCCAACATCGGCTGCCTCACCCATCTGCAATCGGGCACCTCCACCCCGGTGCGGCACTGGGTGGAATTGCTGGACGAGGCGCTGGGCGCCGCTGCGCCTTAACCCGGCTGCAAATCCTGCGGCTGGTTGAAATTGGCAAAGCAGGCTGCGTCAAATTTCACCGTCGTTGAAGCCAGCCCCGCCTGCCAGTGGCGCACGGCGCGTTCGCCGCGCGCCAGAAATGCGGCCAGGTGGTCGCGCTGGTCGGCGCGCACGATGAAGCAGCTGTGGTGGCTGCGCGTGGCATCAGCCGCCACGGCCAGCGGCACGTTGTGCTGCAGCGCTGCAGCGAGCAATTGCGCGGCAAGGTCGGGTGGCAGGTGCGGGGTGTCGCATGGCGTCACCAGCAGCCAGTCGGCCTGCACGGCAGCGAGCGCCGCCAGCACCCCGGCGAGCGGACCGGGAAAATCGGGCAAGCTGTCGGGCAGCACGCGATGGCCATAAGCGGCGTAGCTGTCGAGGTTGCGGTTGGCGCTGATGACAAGTTGATCGACCTGCGGCGTCAGCGCGGCGAGCGCCCATTCGATCAGGGGACGGCCCTGGTATTCGATCAGGCCTTTATCGGCTCCGCCCATGCGCCGCCCCAGCCCGCCCGCCAGAATGACGGCGGCAATGCGCGGCTGCTTAGCGCCGGGCATACAGGTGAAAACGCTCGGAGCGGTCGCCGGGACGCGCGCCATCCCAGCGTTTGACCCAGCCGGGCGGCGCTTCGGGCACGGCACCGCGGCGCCGCGTTTCCATCAAGAGCCAGTTGCAGCTGGCGTCGTCGGGCGAGAAGCGGCGGCCGCTGTGATAGGCCAGCAGCAGGCGCTGCTGGTCGCGCACGCGGTAGGTCTGGATGCATTCGCCGGGCGGAACCTGCGCCACCAGTTGCTGGCTGACGCTGGCGTAGCTGAGGCGGCGGTCGAGCGGCGCCTGGAACAGGCTCATCAGCAGCACCCAGACGAA
>NCHD01000062.1:0-11080 GCA_002257045.1 Hydrogenophilales bacterium 16-61-112
ATGGATGTGGCGACCTCGCGATATGTGTCCGCCGTCATGCGCGGTTTGAGCGACCAGCCGACCACTTCGCGGTTGAACAGATCAAGAACAATCGCCAGAGCGCAATCCGGTGGTTCAGTCGCGGACTCAGTCTTCATAGCTCAAAGCTTTATTGTCTGAAAGTACGGGCCGCAATTTCGATGTGTTTCTGTTGTGGTTTTTCCCGGCTGGTTTATCGAGCAGAGCAATGACTGTCTGCGCAATATCTGGGTACGCGAACCCAAAGCGCTGGTGAAGTTTCTGGCGAATGCACCCCAAAAGCTGGAGCCTGATGAGGTGAAGCTGGCCGGCTTCCATTTATCCCGTTTTATCCGTGGCACGTGATTTTCGCTAGAAGTGGTTGCGCGGACTGAGTCCAGCCATGCCATGCCATGCTGCGTCGGCTGATTCGTGCGTTTTCATTCGGCTGGATCACAAGCTTACAAATAGCCGGACAACTTCGTCGGGCTTTGTTTGACGCATGGCGCAACGCATGTATATGTCATATGCATACGGCATATATTCTTGGCTGAAAACTCTTTTTTATGTATGCGGTATGCATACCGCATACGAGAAGAGCCATGTCATCTAAACAATCCGTCGCAATGAAACGTGCGAGTGGTCGCCAGTGGGTGCTTAAACCACAGGACTTGGCGATCGCCTTGAAGTTGGTGGCTTTCACAGGCCAGTGGCTACCTTATTCGGCTTTGGCCAAGGCAATGCAAATGTCCCGTTTCGAGGCGCACGCCGCTGTGCAGCGTTTGACGGCGGCGCGACTGGTGGCTGTGGTCGATGGTCAGCCCGGGCCGGTATTGGCGGCGCTGCGCGGATTCGTGATTTATGGGGCACCGTATGCCTATCCTGCCGTGCGGGGCGAAATGACCGTCGGGTTCCCAACGGCCTACGGTGGTTCTCCGCTCAAGGAGATGATGGCGGCCTCGAATGAGTCGCCTCCGGTGTGGCCGCACCCCGAGGGCATCGCGAGGGGGCCAGGCTTGCTGTCTTTATACGAGAACCTGCCCCTGGCGGCGCGGGAAGACCCTGTGCTCTACGAGTTGCTGGCCTTGTTCGATGCGTTGCGCTCCGGGCAGGCAAGGCAGCGCGAACTGGCCCGGAAATACCTTGAGGAACGTTTGCTGTGAGCGAACACGTTTTCAGGAAAGATGATCCGAACCTGCCGATTTTGATGCTGATCACGAAATCGCTGGGGGTTATGCGAGGCGCTGGTTTTCGTCGGCGGGTGTGCGGCGGGCTTGCTCCTGTCCACGCCGCGCGCCCAGGCGATCCGGGCCACGCAGGATGTGGATGTGGTGGTGCATGCTCTATCCACCGCCGATTATCACGCGATGGAAAAGGCGGTCGAATCGCGTGGCTTCAGGCACGATCTTTCGCCCGAGGCACCGATCTGTCGCTGGGTGTTGCAGGGGGTAGCACTTGACCTGATGCCGAGCCAGCCCGGCATACTCGGGTTCCATAACCGCTGGTATCCCCTGGCCATTGAAACCGCTGCGCAGATCAAATTGCCGAATGGCATGTTACGATCGTCGATGGGCGCCCGGAGTTGATGCAGGAAATCGATCAGGCGGATGGCGAGTTGCGACGCTATATCACCACCGAGATCAACGCCTTGCTCGATGACCGCAACTTTTTGATGGCGCTGGCCAGACATCTTCCCGGCGATGTTGTCAGCCAGCCGCGCTTGCCCGAGCTGCTCCGCCGCATGCGTGCAATCGGCAATATGGATAAATAAAATTGAACTTATTCGCCAGCCAGGCCTCAGAGTCCCATCTGTAGGATTCAAGCTTCAAGATTCACTGGCGGTAACTCTGGTTGTCCACTTTTCCTTGATATTCGATGGGTGGGGCATGTTGCCCAAATAGGTTTATTTAAGGAAATGCACAATGGAAACAGGTTTTGTTAAGTGGTTCAATGACGCCAAGGGCTTTGGTTTTATTACGCCGGATGGCGGTGGCGATGATCTCTTCGCGCACTTCTCGGAGATTCAGGCAGGCGGCTTCAAGTCGCTGCAGGAAAACCAGCGCGTCAGCTTTGAAATCACCGCTGGCCCCAAGGGCAAGCAGGCTGCAAACATCCAACCTGCGTAAATTCGCAGTTGGTTGAAACAAAAAACCCCGGCTTGCCGGGGTTTTTTGTTGCCTGCGTCGGCAGGGCAACGGGGCGGCCGCATTGAAAACAATCAGTTACGGGATGATCTTGCCTGGATTCAGTAAGAGGCTGACGCCCTCCATTCAGGCCCTCAACCGCACCCGGTTCTCCACTGTCAGCACATCGCCTGCCGCATCCATCACGGCATACAGCCTGGGTTTCGGGTTGCCACCCCAGGTCAGGCTGGGAGTGGGGCTGTCCAGGTACACCACTTGCGCGCCGTCGAACTGCTTTTCGACCTGGCCGTGGGCGAGCAAATGGTTGAGGGCGTCGATGGATATGCCGCGCTGCTTCATCCGGCTAAAGGCGAGGGGACTGATCTTTCCGAGTTTCATCATGGAGGTTCTCCTGTTTGCCTGCGCGGGCGGGATGGCGCCGCGTCTGGCGTTTTACGGATTCGGTATTTATACTGTATGCACATACAACTGTACATGCATACAGTATTTTAAGGAAGCCCCATGCGAGAACTCACCCCCCGCCAGCAAGAAATCCTGAACCTGATCCGCGAGTGGATCGAAACGACCGGCCTGCCGCCGACGCGCTTAGAGATAGCGAAGCATTTTGGCTTTAGCTCACCGAACGCAGCCGAGGCGCATCTCAAGGTGCTGGCCAAGAAGGGCGTGCTGGATCTGGTGCCGGGCACGTCGCGCGGCATCCGGCTCAAGGGCGGTGGCGGTCTGCCGCTGGTGGGCCAGGTGGCGGCGGGCAGCCCGATCCTGGCGCAAGAGAACATCGAGCGGCATTACCAGCTCGACGCCGCGATGTTTTCGCCGCACGCGGACTACCTGCTTAAAGTGCGCGGCATGAGCATGAAAGACGCCGGCATCCTTGACGGCGACCTGCTCGCGGTGCATCGCAGCGCAGAAGCCAAGGCGGGGCAGGTGGTGGTGGCGCGCATCGGCGACGAGGTCACGGTCAAGCGCTTTGAGCAGCGTGGCCATATCGTGCGGTTGCTGCCGCAAAACCCCGATTTCGAGCCTATCGTCGTCGACCTCGCGCGGCAGGAGTTGGTGATCGAAGGCTTCGCGGTCGGGGTGATCCGGAGCGGAATGGCCGCATGAGCATGGCCTGAGCGTTCAACAGCGTGTACCAGGTTGCGCTGACGGAACGCACGGGTCGAGCGCGAGACGATGGGCATCATTGCGCCATCCTGGCGCGATAGCTGATTACCCCTGCAAGGTCTCGCAAGCGGTCTATTCTTGAAACGAATTCCTTAAAGCATGCGCAGTCAGGCATGTCGATGCAGCGGGCGAAAGAGGATCTCATGAAAATTTTGCTGATGATGCCGCTTATGTTTTGGGCGGCGGGTGTAGGGGCGCAGGACGTCGTGCAGCAAGGTGCTGCGGGGCTGGAAACATCGCAGAAACAGGACATGCCCGGGGTGACGGTGGCTCCGGGCAAGGAGATGTATCGACAGGGGGCCGATATGCGCCACTGTCTGGACCTCAAAAACCGACGGGGCATCATTCGTTGCACCGAGCCCGGCCGCAAACCGTGATCTGTTCGCTTGGCTGATAGCCATGGCGACGCCACTTTCGCATCTGGCCGTGCCGCTTGCGCTGAGGTGTCATGGCGGTTTCGCTGGCTCGACATTTCAGGAGCAATGGCCGCATCAGGCGGACTGCCTTGTGGCGCAGCTTGCCTGAGCACACATTCGCGGCATGTCAGGCAGAAATCAGGCCGGGCCTATTCCTTGAAAGGGGCCTTTTCCGGCTCGATGCTTTCGATCTGCTGGATGGCGTTTTGCGGATGCTGCCGGACGACTCGTTTCAGCGCGTCGTCGGTGCGGGCGCTGTGGGCAGCGCTCTGCTGAATGGGGGCGTCCGGTGGAAGCGCCTGCGAAACGGACGCGTTGCGCTCGATTTCGGCTTCGGCGGCCACCCAGTCCTCCATGTCATGCCCGTGGGCATAACCCCGCTTTGCGAAATGGTAGTAGGCCGCATCGCGAATCATCGCCTCGCGCTGTTCGAGGCTGAAAACGCCGCGCCAGGTTATGTCGGGGCCAGTGTGCGGGTCGACAGGCGGGTGTGTCGGGTTTGCCATGCTTTCGTCCTCCAGCGTTGAAAATCAAGGCGCCTGGTGAGGGATTCCCGCCCGCAGTTGAAATGCCTGCGTCTGAATGAGCTGCCTGACTCAATATAGACGCTTCGCGGGCGGGTTGATGGGGGGCAGGATCAGGCCATCAGCCGCCCCAGGTCCGCACGCGCCCCACATCCAGGTGCACAAAGTCGGATGCCGGGTAGTAGCCGACGCCACCGCCTTTCAGCATGAGTCCGGTCCGGTGCAGGTCGGTCAGCGCAACACCGGGCAGGCGGATGTCGATGGCCTTGCCCTGTATATGCAGGCTGCCTTTGGCAACGCCGGAAGACTTGCCCGCCAGCATCTGGTTGCTGGCGGGCGAACGGTAGCCGGAAATGACCTGGAACGGCTGCGATGTGCCGAGCGTCGTCTGGACGCGATGCAGCAGATCGAGCAGGCCGGTATCGATGGGGGCCACTTGATCGGTGCGGTGGTCGCGCAGCACGCGGTTGATTTCGAGCAGCGACTCCGCAACGTAATCGCCTTCGATCCAGTAGGGCAGGTCGAGCCGCTCGCCGGTATGCAGATTGTTGAATCCCAGCCGGCGCTCGGACACGAGCGGCCCCGGGCTGGCAAATGCCGGCAGGGGCAGCGCGGCGGCAAGCAGGCCCCATTTGAGAAAATTGCGGCGGTTGAGGGGAGCGTTCATGGGTTTCCTTTCAATCCATTGCGTGGCAGGCGACCGACCTCACGGGCCAGGCCGTCTTGCGCTGCGATCACTGCATTTGCGCGGGCCCAGTCGATGGCCTGGCTCAGGCCATGAACTTCAGCCAAGTCGCGAACCATCTGCGCCACATCCCTGTTTTTATTGTAGATGTCCCGGTGGGCCTCGAGCAGGACGCGACCGTCATCGGCAACCGCGAGCAAAACCGGCTGGTAAATCACTTGGCTGGCTTCTCCGACCCGGGTGCGCCCGAAAAGTTCGGCGATATCGTCCGGATGCAGGCGGATGCAGCCGTGGCTGCGGAACTGGTACACGCTTGATGGCGCAATGGTGCCGTGTATGCCATAGCCTGGCAGGCTCAAGCCGAGCCAGTGTCGGCCCAGAGGGTTATCGGGGCCGGGCGGCACTTTCTTCCGCACTTCTTTTCCCTCGCGGCGCATTTCTTCATGAATCGACAGGGGCACGACCCAGGTCTTGTCCTTGACCCGGGAAATGATCTCGAATGTGCCCGCGGGCGTCGGCGTGGCGGGTTTGCCGAGGCCGACGGGATACGCGTTCAGTAGGCGTCCCTGGCTGAACTGGAACAGCATGCGTTGCGGGATGTTGATGACGATGCCGTCGTCAAGGACAGCCGGAACGATATGCGGGTTGTGGATGCGAAAATGCTGGCCGGGATGGAGGGTCGCGGCGTAAGCCACCGCGTTGTCCCGTGCCAGCAGGGTCGGCGGGAGACCAAAACGGGCGGCGATGGCGGTCATGAAATCTCCGGGCTGAACGATATAGTCGCTGTCGCCTCCGGTTAGCTGATGCGACAGCGGCGGCAGGTCTTGCGCAGAGGCAGCAAGGCTGAAACCCGCAAGCAGGCAGGTGATAAGGCGGCAGGCACGCAGGGTCATCGAGGCTCAATTTAGGGTCAGGGAAATCAGGGCCATGGCAGACGCCCGGCACATGGCTGGATTTTATCCCCCAGATGCGGGGCTTGGCTGCTTGCGACAGCTACCGATGTGACACACCAGCCGGCGGTCGGTATAAGGGCACATCCGCAGCCAGCGTGGGCCGTTGCTCCCAGCGCTGCTTTTGACAATCTGCACGATGCCAATTTTCCTATGAATGACTTGCTTAAACCGGGTGTCCGTCGGCGCGAAGTGTGGGCCTGGGCGATGTTCGACTTTGCCAATTCGGGCTACACCACCGTGGTCATCACCGCAGTATTCAGCGCCTATTTCGTCGCCGTGGTGGCGGGCAACGCGCCGTGGGCGACGTTTGCCTGGACCCTGGCCCTGTCGCTGTCCTATGCGCTGGTGATGCTGACCGCGCCGCTGATCGGCGCGCATGCCGACGCCCACGCCAGCAAGAAAAAGCTGCTCTGGTTCACCACGCTGGGTTGCGTCGGCTTTACCGCGTTGCTGTACTTTGCCGTGCCGGGCGCGCTGGTGCTGGCGATCGCTGTGCTGGTGATTTCCAATTATTTTTTTGGCACTGGCGAAAACCTGATCGCGGCATTCTTGCCCGAGCTGGCGCGGCCGCGTGCGCTCGGACGGGTGTCGGGGTGGGGCTGGTCGCTGGGCTATGTCGGCGGGCTGGTGTCGCTGGGCGTGAGCCTGGCCTACATCACGCATGCGCAAGCTGCTGGCCAGGGCGCATCGGATTTTGTGCCGGTCGCCATGCTCATCACGGCGGCGATTTTCATGCTGGCGAGCCTGCCTACCCTGCTGATGCTGCGCGAACGCGCTACGCCGCAGCCCGATCGCCCCGCCCGCAGCGCCTGGCTGCAGGTGCGCTACACGCTGGGCCATCTCAAGCAGCTTCCTGACCTCAAGCGTTTTTTGCTGTGTACCGTGTTGTATCAGGCGGGCATACAGGCGGTGATCACGCTGGCAGCAATCTATGCCAGCCAGGTGTTCCATTTCACGACCCAGCAAACCATCCTGCTGGTGCTGGTGGTCAATATCACGGCTGCGCTCGGCGCTTTCATTTTTGGCCATGTGCAGGATCGCATCGGCCATGTGCGGGCGATCGCGCTCACCCTGGCAGGCTGGATCGTGATGATCCTGCTGGCTTGGGCGGCGCCGGACGAGCGCATGTTCTGGGTGGCCGCCAATCTGGCCGGGCTGTGCATGGGCGCGTCGCAATCGGCGGGGCGTGCGATGGTGGGCTTGCTGGCGCCGCCGGCTCAGCAGGCCGAGTTTTTCGGTTTGTGGGGGCTGGCGGTCAAGCTCGCCTCGATACTCGGACCGCTGACCTATGGCGCGGCCAGTTGGATGACGGCGGGTGATCACCGGCAGGCCCTGCTGATCACTGGCAGCTATTTCATCGCCGGCCTGTGGGTGTTGCGTGGCGTGCAGGCGCCACGCGGCCATCGTGCCGCACGGCGGTTTGCGCTTGCCGAGATCTGACCATGCCAGCTTTCTTGATCCACGAAACGGACTGGGCGCATGACGCTGCACCCTTGAGCGCCGTGCGCCGTGCAGTGTTCATCGACGAGCAGGGCGTGCCCGAGGCGCTGGAGTGGGACGAGCAGGACGCCGCGTCCCTGCATCTGCTGGCCACCGCGGCAGATGGCGGCGCCATCGGCTGCGCCCGGCTGTTGCCCGACGGCCATATCGGCCGCATGGCGGTCTTGCCGGCCTGGCGCGGGCAGGGGGTGGGGCGTGCCTTGCTGGCGGCGGCGATCCGCGCGGCGCAGGCGCATGGCCATTCGGCACTTCAACTCAGCGCGCAAATCCATGCTGCCGGGTTTTATGCAGAGGCAGGATTTGTCGCCGAAGGTGAAGACTACGTGGAAGCCGGGATTCCGCATGTCGCCATGCGCATCGAGTTTCCTCAAAAGCGGCAGGGATAAAGGCAATGATTGGCCCTGAATTTGGGCGTAATGTTTTACTGATAAAGTACGTTTAAACGCTTATTCATCTGGTCACCCCGTGGCCATCATCAAGGACAGACAGAAATGGCACGACTCCGGGCAGGCATCGTTGGCGCAGGAATAGCCGGAGCCAGCTGCGCGGGCACCCTCGCAGCGGCAGGTTGGGAAGTGGATGTATTCGACAAGGCGCGCGGAGCGGGCGGGCGCCTGTCGACGCGGCGCCTGGAACAGGGCTGGGCCACGATGGGTTCGCCCTTTATCTCGGCCAAGCGCGACCCGTTACGCAGCCAGCTGCGCGACTGGGTGCGCCAGGGCTGGCTTGCGCCGGTGCGGGGCGACGTCCTGTTTGGCCGCGCCAACAAGTCGTGGGCGCGGGCGCCCCTGCAAAACCATTACACCCCGCTGATCCAGCCTTCGCAGATCGTGCGCCAGTTGCTGGGCAATGCGCGCCTGCACACCGACTCGCGCGTCGCGACGATCCAGCCGCGCACGATCATTCTGGAAAACGGCCAGACCCTGGGCGACTACGATTGCGTGATCTGCAGCGTGCCGGTGCCGCAGGCGGTTCCCCTGCTCGTTGCGCTGCCGCGTCTGCACGAGCGACTCGGTGAGGTGCGCTATCGCCCGGTCTGGTCCTTTCTGATGCGCTGGGAAGGTGGCCCTGCAGCCGATGTCATCAAGTTCGATGATCATCTGATCGATCTGGCGGTGCGCCAGCCGAGCGGAGGCGATGGACTGTGGGCGGTGCACAGCAGCCATGAGTTTGCCGAAACCTATCTCGAAGCCTCGGCAATGGAAGCCAGCACCCGTGCTGCTTCGGCCGTGATGGGTTTGCTGGGCTTGCCGTGGCCGGTGGAGGTCGAGGCATCGCACCTGTGGCGCTACGCGCAGCCGGAAACCTCGATTGGCGGGTTCTGGCTGGGAGACCGTGAAAATCGCGTCGCCCTGATCGGCGACGGCATTGCCGGCGCGGGCATAGAACGCGCCTGGGAAAGCGGCATGCGCCTGGCGCAGTCGTTGATCCTGGCCAAGGACGAACTGGCTGACTGCCCGAGCGTGTCCGACTAGGCCTACCCAGCCGGAGGCATCCCGGCCAAACGCGGAACTCCTGGTTATGCATCCAGTCTGGTATTTAGACCGTAATTCCTTTCAATCGAGTTCAATTAGCGCCCTGCCGACATGCTTTATATCGACCTTTTCAAATCCCTCGAGCGTGCCCGCTGGAATATGGAAACCGATATTCCATGGGACAGTTTCGACGCCAGCAAACTGACCGATGAACAGGCGCTGACGATCAAGCTCAATGCGATCACCGAGTGGGCTGCGTTGCCGGCGACCGAAATGTTCCTGCGCGACTTTGTGCACGACAGCGATTTTTCCGCCTTCATGTCGATCTGGTTTTACGAGGAACAGAAGCATTCGCTGGTGTTGATGGAGTATTTGCGCCGTTTCAAGCCCGAGTTCGTGCCGACCGAGGAAGAACTGCACGCGATTCGCTTTCCGTTCGATCCGGCGCCGCCGATGGAAACCCTGATGCTGCATTTCTGCGGCGAGGTGCGACTCACCCAGTGGTACAAGTGCGCGTCGGAATGGCATACCGAGCCTGTGATCAAGCATATCTACCAAACGATTTCGCGCGATGAAGGCCGTCATGGCGGTGCGTATCTGCAATACATGAAGCGTGCGCTGAAGCAGGGCGGGCCGGGCGTGGCGGCGGCCTTTGCCAAGATCGGCTTCCTGATGGCGTCGAGCAGTCGCTCCGACAAGGCGCTGCACCCGACCAATCTGCACGTCAACGTCACGCTGTTCCCGCTGGACACGGTTCAGTCGCGCATGCCCAATCCGGAATGGCTGGAGCACTGGTTGGACGAGCAAATTCGCTTTGATGAAACCTGGGAAAACAAGGTAGTAGGTGGGATTCTTCGCAACCTGTCGAACTTGCTGGGGCAGACTTTCACAAACGTGCGAGATCTCAATCGCTATCGCAAACAGATGCTTGCCGCGGCCTGAGCAGGCCGGGTGGACAGGTTTCCGGCCTGATCAGAACCGCTCGTCCATACGCAAATAGCGCCATTGCCCGGGCGGCACTTTGCCCAGTGACACGCCGCCCAGGCGGATACGTTTCATCGACACCACCTGCAAGCCGACGGCTTCGCACAGATGGGCGATTTGCCCGATTTGCGCGCCCTTGAGCGCAACCCGCAGGCGGGTTTCGTTTTGCCAGCTAACCTTGATCGCCGTCGGCGTGCGGCCGTTGAAGGGGATGCCCAGATTCAGCCGTTTAAGTGCGTGCGGAATCATCTCGCCGCTCACTTCGACGATCATTTCGTGTTCGATCATGGTGGCGTCTTCGCTGAGCTTGCGCGAGACATGCCAGTCCTGGGTGAAAACGACGAGGCCGCTGGCGTCCAGTTCGAGCGGGACGCAGGCGGTCAGCTGGGTGAAGTGTTTTTTCAGGGGTGTAACGCCTGATTCATCCTCTGCCCAGCGGTTGGCGGCGATGAGCAGCTGCGCCGCCGGCTGGCTGCCCTGAATGGCATGGTAGCCAGGCGGTTTGTGCAGCAGCAGGGTAACGGGTTCGGCCTGACTGATGTCGGCTTTGGGGTCGATCTCGATGCGCTCGTCGGCGACGCGCGCCTGCGGTTCTTCGACCACCACGCCATTGACCCGCACCCAGCCGCCGGAATTCAGTTGTTCGGCTTCGCGTCGCGAGCAGGCACGCAGTTCAGCAACGCGTTTGGCAAGGCGGATGGGGTCGGTCATGGCGGGCGTGGGTCAGCAGGAAGCCCGCAAGTTTAACGCCGTGGCGGTTGTTATTGCCGTAGGGTGCGCGGTATGCTTTTGAATCACTTCCTGGAGACACTCATGAAAAATACCCTTGCCCTGTCGTTGCTGCTGTTTACCTCGTCCACCTATGCCGCCGTGATTGGCAAGGATGTCAGCTACACCGCGGGCGACACGGAAATGCATGGCTTTCTGGCCTACGATGATGCGGTCAAAGGCAAGCGCGCCGGCGTGCTGGTGGTGCCCGAATGGTGGGGCGTCAATGATTACGCGCGGAAACGGGCGCGCATGCTGGCAAGCGAAGGCTATGTCGCGCTGGTGGTCGACATGTATGGCAAGGGTCAGACTGCCGACAACCCGGCCGATGCGGGCAAGCTTGCCGGCAGCGTAAACAAGAATCCGCCGCTGGCGCTGAGCCGCTTTCAGGCAGCTGAGTATTTTCTCGGCAAACAGCCCAACGTGAAGAAAGGCGAGATGGCCGCACTGGGCTACTGCTTCGGCGGCGG
>NCHD01000062.1:11094-14961 GCA_002257045.1 Hydrogenophilales bacterium 16-61-112
CACGGCGAGGCCGACCCGGTGGTGCCGCCGGAGCAGGTCGAGGCGTTCAAGCTCGAAATGAACAATGCCAAGGCCGACTATATGTTCGTCGCCTATCCCGGCGTGAAGCACACATTCACCAACCGCGAAGCCGACAGCTATGCCACGCAGTTCGGCCTGCCGCTGAAATACGACAACGCGGCGGATACCGATTCGTGGACGCGCACGCTCGAATTCCTCAAGTCGACCCTGAACAATGACTGACGCCTGCGATCACGACGGCCACGCCCCGCATGCATCGGGCAGTCTCGGCATTCCTCAGGTGGGGCAGTTCAACCCTGCGGCGTTCGAGCAGGCGGTCAACGACATGCTCGTCGCCTGCGGCGTGGCGCCCGATTCGGTGCACACCGGGCGCACGGCGCTTCGGGTGCGCGAACTGTGGCAAAAGCGCCTGCTCGGCGGCTATGCCATGCATCCGGCCGAGGCGCTGGGGGAAGGCTTTGCCGACGAGCGCGACGATATGGTGGTCATACGCGGCATCGCCGTGCATGGCGTCTGTCCGCACCACCTGGTGCCGTTTCGCGGCGTCGCGCACGTCGCCTATATTCCCGGGGGCCGGCTGCACGGTTTTGGACGGATTGCGCGTATGGTCGATGCCATCGGCCATCGCTTCACCTATCAGGAATGGATGACGCGCGATATCGCCGAAGCGCTGGTGACGCATGGTTTCGCCCAGGGCGCGGCGTGCATCATCAAGGCCGAGCAGTTGTGCCTGCTGCTGGGTGAAAACCGGCGCGGCGACGAGCGGGTGGTGACGCAGGCATTCACCGGCTGCTTCCGCAGCAGCGACCAGCAACGCAACGAATTCTTGCGGGCGGTGTCGCAGTCCGATTTACGTTGATTGCGCAGAATTTGCTCAGCATTCGGGAGGCTTTACGGCTCACTTTTCACCCCATGAAATTCGTTTTTTGCCTGCTCGCCCTGCTGGTGGTCGTGCCGTCGCGCGCCGCCGAATCCCCTAACTGGAATAGCGAACCGCCGCCCGCAGTGGTCGTCAAGCTGGCCGAACCGGCATCCGACGAAGTGGTGGTGGTGATCAACGACAATGCCTTCGGCGGCAACCATGCCGGCTTGTTTGCAGGCAGTTTGCTGATTGATCCGGCAGGCAGCTATGTGGGCGTACGCGGCGAGGACAAATCTTGGCAAGGGCCGACGCTGGCGGATTACGCGCGTTATCAAACCCTCGACGGCCCCAACATCCGCCTTTACCGGTTTCGCTTAAAGCCCGAGGCATTCGCCCGTATCGAGCAGCGCATTCGTGCCAGCGGGTTCACGCCGCCGCTTTTTTGCGCCGTGGCGGTGCAGAACCTGCTGGAGGGCGTATCGCCGTTCGACACTATCGAACGCACAGGCTGGACGTCACCGACTGCGTTGGGGGGTGAACTCGACATGCTGACGCAGGGCGAGGTGGCGGCGGGGGAATGCCAGAAGGTGGATGCGACGGCTTGCTGATTTCGTTCGTTGTTATTTTGTCTTGACACATACCAACCGGTATGTATGATTGGCGCATGAACGTCACAACTAAAACATCCGATCTGACCCGTCAGCATTTACTCGAAGCGGCCTTTGCTGAAATTCATCAGCACGGCTTCCAGGCAGCGTCGCTTACGCAAATTCTCGCCGACACGGGTCTCACCAAGGGCGCGTTGTATCACCATTTTCCGGACAAAAAGGCGCTCGGTCTGGCGGTGATTGAAGAAATCATCCGGCCTTACTTGACGGCGATGGCGTTCGAGCCGCTGGTAGAAACCCGGCAACCCATATCGGCCATACGTGCGCTGCTTGCACTCAAGGCAGCCGAGAGCGATTTGACGATGGTGGCGTTGGGCTGCCCACTGAATAACCTGATGCAGGAGATGAGCCCGGTGGACGAAACATTTCGGATGCACCTGAATAGCCTGTTTCAGGACTGGGTCTCGGTCGTACAGGAGGCGCTCACGCGCGGCAAAGAGGCAGGCGAGGTGCACATGGACGTGGAGCCAGCAGAGACAGCGTTCTTCATTGTGTCCGCGCTTGAAGGCTGCATCGGCATGAGCAAGAACACCCAGTCCGTTTCAGCCTATCGGGGGTGCCTCCTCCAGCTTGGCCGCTATCTGGATACCTTGAAACGTTGAAGCAGTTGCATGGTCACGACTCAATCGAATATCCCGCACTGTTGGCGCGCTACCCGTCGGCGGTTTTTCCAACCCGGTAGCTACTTTCATAAGGAATCATCATGGAATGCAGTCAAGAACTCGACGCGCGCGGACTGAATTGCCCGCTACCCATTTTGCGTACCAAAAAAGCACTTGGCGCGCTGACCTCGGGGCAAGTATTGAAAGTTATCTCAACCGATCCCGGCTCGGTCAAGGACATGCAGGCTTTTGCCAAGCAGACCGGCAATGAACTTCTGTCTTCCGCCGAAGCGGCAGGGGAGTTCGTGTTCTATCTGAAGCGGCATTGACTTGTCCTCTGCCGAGATGAAAGACGAAACGCGGCGTCCGCGCACGCTGATCCTTCCGCCCGCTCCCTACGCAGCAGCGATGCTGGGTGGCTGGTGGCTGGATCGCAATGTTTTGCCGCTGGCGTTTGATGGGGGTGCGGCATCGCGCCCGCTGGGTTGGTTGTGGCTGGCGGTGGGGTTGGCGTTGTTTGTATGGACGCTATGGACATTCCACCGCCACCACACCACGGTCAACCCGTATGGCGGCGCGTCCGCTTTATGCACGAGCGGGCCGTTTCGCTTCAGCCGTAATCCGATTTATCTCGGCGACTGGTTGATTCTGATCGGTGTGGCGCTGTTGTTAAACACGCTGTGGCCGTTGGCGTTCGCTCCCCTGATCTGGATCATGCTCCGTTTCGGCGTGATCCGGCACGAAGAAGCGCACCTTGAAGCAAAGTTCGGCGACGCCTATCGCGACTACACCCGTCGCGTCAGGCGTTGGCTGTAGTTGGTCATTGATTCACACCCTTAACCCAGGAGAGCATCATGAGTATTCTGCAAACAGTCACCCCCGAGTCCGCCACCGGTGAAGTCGCCGAGATTTATGCGCAGATCAAACAGGCTTGGGGCCATGTTCCCACGGCCATTCAGGCTTTCAGCGCCAACCCCTTTTTGCTCAAGCATCAGTGGGAGTATTACAGCAGCGTGATGCAGCACCCCACGCTGACATTCCCGCTGACGGCGAGTATCCGCATGCTGGTTTCGCAAGCTGGAAGTTGCACCTACTGCATAGACATGAATGCGGGAATGCTGATGAACATGGCAGGCTGGACGCCAGAGCAGGTCGCGTCGACACGCGCGGACTTTAAAAATAGTCCCCTTACCCCCAAAGAAAAAATGCTGCTGGGATTGGTGCTGAAGGCAACTCGTGACTCCAACAGCGTGACTGCGCTGGATTTGCAGGCAGCGCGTGAAGCGGGCTGGTCGGACGGCGATATTCTCGACGCGGTGAACCACGGCGCGCGCATGGTGGCGGCCGACATCATCATCAATGGATTCAAGGTCGAGCGCGATTTCTGAGGGGGGGCCATGAAAAGCTACTTTCAGTCCAGCCCAGCCGCGCGCCTGTTCTTTCTCGTCGTTAGTCTGAATATCTGGCTCGGAATCTGGCTCACCGGATTTGGCGTGGCGCACGGGTGGCTCTACCTCCCCGCCGGATTCTTGCTGTTCGCAGCGATGAGCGGATTTTGCCCGGGCATGGTGATGACGCGCTGGTTGTTCAAGGAAAAATAGCCAGCACCGCCCGTGCGTTGCGGGTGGTCGCTTCGGCTATATCTTCAATCGTCATGCCGCGCAGTTGCGCCAACTCGGCTGCGATGCGCGACAGTTCTCCCGGTGCATTGCGG
>NCHD01000193.1 GCA_002257045.1 Hydrogenophilales bacterium 16-61-112
GCCTCGTTCACCGTGCCGCTGGGCGCCACCATCAACATGGACGGCACGGCGATGATGCAGGGCGTCGCCACCGTATTCATCGCCAACGTCTATGGCATCGACCTGTCGCTCACCGATTACCTGCTGGTGGTGCTGACGGCCACCCTGGCCTCGGTCGGTACCGCCGCGATTCCCGCGGTCGGCCTGGTGACGCTCACCATGGTGCTGGACCAGGTCGGCCTACCGGTCGAGGGCATCGCGCTCATCATCGGCGTCGACCGCCTGCTTGACATGATGCGCACCGTCGTCAACGTCACTGGCGACTGCGCGGTGTCCTGCATCGTCGCCAAAAGCGAGCAGGCGCTCGATCAATCGGTCTACGACGACCCCGACGCCGGCTCGGTCGAAACCGCCACGCAACGTCCTCCAACTCCTGTTCCCGCTCCCTGACCATGCTCTATTCCCTGCTCCGACCCGCGCTTTTTTCGCTCGATCCCGAAGACGCCCATCGCCTGACGCTGGCGAGCCTCGATGTCGCCCGCAGCCTGGGCCTGCTGAAGTGGCTGCCGCGTGCAACCGGCAAACCGGTGCGCGTGATGGGAATCGACTTCCCCAATGCGGTCGGTCTCGCCGCCGGTCTCGACAAGGACGGCGCGCACATCAATGCGCTGGCAGACCTGGGCTTCGGCTTCATCGAAATCGGCACGGTGACGCCGCGCCCGCAGCCCGGCAACCCGACGCCGCGCCTGTTCCGCCTGCCCGCAGCCGAGGCCATCATCAACCGCATGGGCTTCAACAACCTCGGCGTCGACAATCTGGTGAAAAATGTGCAGGCAAGCGGCTACACCGGCGTGCTCGGCATCAACATCGGCAAGAACAAGGACACGCCCAACGAGCAGGCGGTCGACGACTATCTGGCCTGCCTCGACAAGGTGTATCCGCATGCCCGCTACGTTACGGTGAACATTTCTTCCCCCAACACGCAAAACCTGCGCGAACTGCAAAAGGACGAGGCGCTCGACGCGCTGCTTTCCGCGATCAAACTGCGCCAGTCCGAACTCGCGCAACAACATGGCAAATACGTGCCGATCGCGCTGAAGATCGCGCCCGATCTCGACGAAGCGCAGATCGCGGCGATCGCCGCGCTGTTGATGATGCATCGCATCGACGCGGTGATCGCCACCAACA
>NCHD01000194.1 GCA_002257045.1 Hydrogenophilales bacterium 16-61-112
TTCTGGCTGCGCTGGGCCGCGCTCAACGGCGGGCTGCGTGTCTGGCACCTTTTCATCAACGGTGGCCTGTATGTGGCTTACTTGACGGCTGTCCTGATTTGAGTCGTGCTACCGGACAATAAAAAACGGCGGGGTGACCCGCCGTTTTTTATTTTTCCGATAGGGTTACCGCGTGCCTTACATCTGGCGGCGGCGTGCAGCAAAGCCAACCAGTCCCAGTCCGGCAAGCATCATCGCCCAGGTGTCGGCTTCCGGAACCGGGGTGACCTGCCAGCCGATATCCTGCATCGCAGCAAAATCGAGCTCGGTGAAATATTTGCGGGTACCGTTGGACAGGCTCGGCGTCATTGCCGCTTCCTGGCTGATGCCGTTGACCTGGCTCAATGTGCCTGACGCCCAGTGACCCTTGTCGTCACTCAGCGCGATTGAACCCGAATTCGTGCCGATAAAAGTGCTGCCGCTGATGTGGTTGCTGAACGAGTCGGAACTGCCAAAACCGAGCAAATGTGCCAATTCGTGAACGGCAACCGAATAGAAATCGTATTCGTTGCTGTCCAGGCCGGCAGTGGTGGCGCCGAAATGCCAATTGGTGTCGGCAGAGTCGAAGCTGATCGAGCCACCCCAGGGGGCAACGTCAACCGCATTGGCATCGCTCACATCACCCTGGCCGCGCTGCGTCGCATCGCTGCAAAAGCTGCCGCTGCCCGAACAGGTGTAGCCACCGCCACCACCCACGCCGAGGGTGCTGGTGCTGAAGTTGGTGCCGCCGGCATACACACGGATCACGTTGGCGGCGAAGGAGTCGTTATTGTTGCTCAGTGAGGTGTCGGGGTTGGCGGGATCGAAATAAACCGGGTTGAAGCTATTCATTCCAGATGAAGTGATGGCGGTGAGCGAGTCGGCAAAGCGGCTCTCAAACACGCTGGCGGCCGATTCCAGCACGGATTTGCGGCTCGCATCGCTGAAAAAATTGCTGGTGTCGTAGGTGAAATCGAACTGGATGTCGATGTTGGCTTGGGCCTGTGCGCTGAGGGCGACGAGCAGGGCGGCTGCAAGGGGACGAATAATCATGGGTTCACGCTCCAATCCTGAAAAAATGTAGTTGTTTTATTGAGTGCTGTGCTGTGCTGCGCCCGAAATGATACCGCAAGGACTAATGCAA
>NCHD01000195.1 GCA_002257045.1 Hydrogenophilales bacterium 16-61-112
CCCTGACACGTTGCGCAAACTCCTGCAATTACGGGAGTTGCGTGAGAAACCAGTCGTTCCAGAGTTCTTTGTCATGGGACGTGTGCGCATGCGCATGGGATTCAACTGGAAGCCGGCCTACACCCATAAGCGGACTATCGTGGGTGTGGGCCAGGACAAGCAGGTGAGAGCCTATGCAGCCTGTCCGAAGTGTGGCGCTTTGCTGGTGGATGACGAGGGCAACCCCTTGCCAGCGACCCTGGCTGAAAGCAGGCTTGATCAGACACGATCCTATTGCACCAATCAGCAGTCGGTGAAGCGGGTAGTGGATGGCGCGCTGTTGGAAGACAGGGTGTTATGCGGAGAACGTCTTTGGACGCTGGTATCGAAACGTGGAAACACCCAGTCCCGGCGTGAGCTGGTTATGGAGAGCCTGCGTCAGATACCTACCATCGGTTCAAAAACTGCCGACAGGCTGCTGGATCGGTTCGGTGAAGACATGTTGTCCGGGATGCTTGAGGACAACGTCTACGAGTTCATCAATTTGATGGACGACAAAGGCGATCTGTTCTTTACAGACCGGCAGGCACGCAGAATGGAGCGTGCGATGGCCAACACCGAGTTCTCCTTCGGGCAGGGCGGCTACCAGGCAACCGAGTTCATCAAGCGCTACCTTCCGCAGGGATACTTCGGCCTTCTCGTGGTGGATGAAGGGCACGAGTACAAGAACGAGGGATCCGCGCAAGGGCAGGCGATGGGGGTTCTTGCACGCAAGTGTCAGAAAACCCTGCTCCTGACCGGCACTCTGATGGGCGGCTATGCCGACGATCTGTTCTATCTCCTGCACCGGCTTAACCCGGGTCTGATGATCGAGGACGGTTTTGGCTACAACAACCGCAATTCGCTTGGGCCTGCCGGCATGTCGTTCATGCGCGATCACGGCATTCTGAAGGACGTGTTCAAAGAGACTGAAAGCGAGTCGCATCGCACGGCGCGCGGCAAGAACATCACACACCGCACCTCCAAGGGACCAGGATTCGGCCCGAAGGGCATCATGCGTTATGTGCTGCCGCAGACGGTGTTTCTGAAGCTCAAGGATATAGGCGGTGATGTTCTGCCGCCTTACCGAGAGCATTTCACGGAAGTCCCGATGACGGAGGCGATGTCCGGTATTTACCGCGAG
>NCHD01000063.1 GCA_002257045.1 Hydrogenophilales bacterium 16-61-112
TCCCTAGGCGAATGGCATGCCCTGGCGTCAAAGTGAAATTGACTGCCACCCGCGGCGAGATATCGGCCCCCGTAAAATAATGGTGTTCAAGCAGGGCGCCCACTTGCATGAGTACGCGCTCATGTGCACGCCACTCGAGATTCCCGTGAACTCGCGCAATCTCTCCACTCAAGCTCGCATTCGCTGGGTAGTACTGCGGGCTATTAACGGCCTCCTGCCACAATTCCCCTCCCCACACCGCCCGAAAATTGGGCGTCCATTGTTCATTGACTTGCAGTTCAAGACTGCTGCGGGTTTGCTGGAGATACTCATCCACTGTCACGATGCCAACCGGCTCGCCATTGACAACCAGCGCACTAAAGTCTGCTACCTGATTGGCATCAAAGCGGTTTTGCGTGAAGTAAGCCTGCAACCGCCATTCACGCTTGGCGGATTCGACCTTGTGATAAGCCAGTTGCAGAAACAGAGCCCGCGAATCCTGCACATTGGGTTCAAGCAGGGAAGCCAGCTCGTTCGTGCGGCTACCCGCTTTCCAATCACCCTGCGACAAACCAAACTGCGCCATCACATCCGAATCGGGCGAAAGCTGCCAATCCATACGGCCGTTGACGAAGTAGGTTTTGCTCGCCTCGAAATATTGTCCGTTATCGTTATGGATCAGGCCGCTGTCATACAACTTGCCCACAACATCGCGCTCGAAACGATCCCGTTGCTGCGCCGATGCAGTGATGCGGTAGCGCATGGCTTGGTCACCGCCGCCATGGCGGAGTGTCAGTCCGCGCATATCCTGTTCGCCGAGTTGCATCGACACGAACTCGCCCGGTACCTGTGCTGCGGTCTTGGAAATAATGTTGATCACTGCGGCAAATGCATTGGCGCCATAGACCGCCGCATCAGGACCGCGTACCACTTCGATGCGCTCGATATCGTCAATGGACAACGGTAGATCGTTCCAGTACACCGCGCCATAGTGCGGGCTGTAAATCGAGCGGCCATCGACCAGTACCTGAAACCGCCGTGAAAAGGCATCACCCAGACCGTGATAACCCGCCGCCCAGGTATTGGAGTTGCTATAGGCCACCGTGAATCCAGGAACCAGCCGCAACAGGTCGGGGATATCGCGAAATCCCGAGGCGCGGATCATGTCCTGATCGATGACAGTTACAGCAGTCGGTGCGTCCGTCACCGGCTGCGACAAGCGTGAGGCCGACAGCACTACCGGCATCTCGTCGAGAAAGTCGGTTTCGGTCAGGTCGGCTGCAACGGCTGGCAGCGTGCAGCCACACAGTAGTGCGATACAGCACCGGCGCAGGGCAGAATTAATCACTGACATGAACGTGCTGGCCAAGAAGCGACTCACTTTAATTAACGGATGACCGGATTTTGCGGCAATTCTGCGTCATCGGCATTAAAATCCCGCCCGCAATTGCAGCGGGGCCTGCGGTTCAGTTTTGAGTTGGGAGTCGAACTCCGCGTCGCCACCCAGCAGCCGACGGACGATGAGCGCGACTTCAAGCGGTACGCCGGACGCATTGCTACGCCACGCCAGGCGTAGATCGAGGCGGTTTTCGCCTGCGATCTGGCCGCCCGCGCCCAGCCAGCCGAATGAGCCGCTTTTGTTCCACAAGCGGCTCAACCACCCGTTCGGGCCAAACCCGTGTGCTGCCAGCAGCTTGAACGAGTAAGGCGGCGCGGAGTGACGCCAGTCGGGATTGTCGGCCTGAATGCGCACCCAGGCGGGTGCAAAACGGATACGAGTGCGCTCGGAAGTCGCCACTCCGCCCATGACGCTCAAGGTATCGGCGGCGCTGAGCGCCAGTCGCCACGCCCATCGGCATAGGGGTCCCGCACGTCATCGGGCACGCCGTCGTCGTAATCGTCGGCGCGCTGCCCGACCGACAGGCGCCACTGCCCGGCATCGCCCAACGCGCCCACCCGCGCGCTTAGTTCGCGATAGCTGCGTTGGCCCACGGCCGCCATGACGCCCATGCGGACGCCGCCCGCGTCCGACCGGGACAGAATATTAATGACGCCGAGAAAGGCATTGGCGCCATAGCTGGCGGCAGCCGGGCCTCGAATGACCTCGATGCGGCAGCTTGCGCGACGCGCACAGGACAGCACACGCCGCTCCGAACCCCTGTCCGATGCCTGTTCCAACCGCCGCCGCCCGCTTGTTTTTGTAGATTTGAAGCGGCCGGTTTTAGAACGGAATATCGTCTTCCATGTCGTCAAATCCGCTCGATGCCGGGCGGCTGGGAGGCGCGCTCGGGCGGGCCTGCGGTTTAGGCGCGGCTTGCGGAGCGACCTGCGAGTAGCCGCCGTCATCCATGTCGGCCATGCCGCCGCCGCTCTTGCTGCCGAGCATTTGCATGCGGTCACCGCGAATTTCGGTGGCGTATTTTTCGACGCCGTCCTTGTCGGTGTATTTGCGGGTGCGCAGCGAGCCTTCGACGTAAATCTGGCTGCCTTTTTTAAGATACTGGCCACAGATTTCGGCCTGGCGGCCAAAGAAGCTGATGCGATGCCACTCGGTGGCCTCTTTCATCTCGCCGCTTTTGTCCTTGAACTTGTCGGTGGTGGCCAGCGCCAGATTGGCGACCGCATCGCCACTGGGCAGGTAACGCATGTCGGGATCGCGCCCGAGGTTGCCGACCAGAATCACTTTATTGACGGATGCCATGTTTTTCCCCGAATTGAGATGAATTGATTGTGTGTTTTTTGTGTGGGGATTCTATCAGGCCGCCCGGCCCGCCAGCAGGCTGCGCGCGCTGTCTTCGTCCCAGCCCTTGATGCTGACCTTGAGCATGGCGACGCCTTCTTCGCCCAACACGACCGCCTCGACCACGCCGGCCAGTCCAGCCAGCTGGGTTTTCAGCAGCGCGGCCTGATCGGAAGGCATGGCACCGACGCGGAACATGCGGGTCTTGATCGCGGGCGGCGTCTGCATCGACAGGCTTGCCACCAGCCACACTGCCATCAGCGCCACGCAGAACAGGAATACGGCCTGAAACCCGTGATGCTGTGCCAGCCAGCCGCCGACCACGCCGCCAAAGAACAGCCCCAGCGCTTGCGCGGTGTTGTAGATGCCCATGGCCGTGCCCTTGGCCGATACCGGCGCGAGCTTGGAAATCAGCGACGGCAGGCTCGCTTCGAGCAGGTTGAAGGCCACGAAATAGACGAACAGCGCTGCAACGATGCTCCAGAAATGGGTAATACCGAGCGCCAGGCCGACTTGCGCCAGCAGCATCAACGCCACTGCGCTGACAAAAACCGGTTTCAGCTTGCCGCGCTTTTCGCCATAAATGATGGCGGGGACGATCAGCACGAGCGAGCCCAGCAGCACCGGCAGGTAGACCATCCAGTGGTGCTCGACCGTCAGTCCGGCATTTTTCAGCGCCACCGGCACCACGACGAACATCGCCATCTGCGCCGCATGCAAGGCAAAGATGCCAAAGTCGAGCCGCGCCAGCTGGCGGTTTTTCAGCACGTCGAGCAAATTGGCCGGATTGGCCTGCGCGTCGGCATGGAAATGACTATCAGTGGGGTCGGGCACCCAGACCTTGACCACCCAGATCGCCGCCAGCGCGAGTACTCCCGTGAGCGCAAAAATGCCCGGCACGCCAATCACATGCGCGAGCGCGGGGCCGGCGACCATTGAAATGGCGAACGCGACGCCGATGGTCGAGCCGATCATCGCCATGGCCTTGGTGCGGTGTTCTTCGCGGGTAAGGTCGGCCAGCATCGCGGCCACCGCGGCGGACACCGCGCCCGCGCCCTGCAAGGCACGGCGCCCGATGCGGTCGGACGCCATGCCGAACGGGATCATCAGGAGAGCCTGGGTCAGGCCGTACATGCCGAGCGCAAGGCCGACCAAGGTGTGATTGTTGCCGCCGGGCAGGTGCTCGGCGTAGAGCGCGAACACCGGCAGGATCAGGAACATGCCGAGCATCCGCAGGCCGAAAATGGCAGCCAACCCGGATGCAGCCCGCTTTTCGCTGCGGGTCATGGATTCGGTGAGTTCGAGTTCGGACACAGCGGAGAATTCGGTGGGCAGCGGAAGTCCGTTATATTAGCAGGTTGCGAATTACGCTCTGCCTGCCTCCCATATGGAATACATCCGCATCCGTGGCGCCCGCACCCACAACCTGAAAAACGTTAATCTCGACCTGCCGCGCAACAAGCTGGTGGTGATCACGGGCTTGTCGGGATCGGGTAAATCCTCGCTCGCCTTTGACACGCTGTACGCCGAAGGCCAGCGCCGCTATGTCGAATCACTGTCGGCCTACGCGCGGCAATTTTTGCAATTGATGGAAAAACCCGATGTCGACCTGATCGAAGGCCTGTCGCCCGCGATTTCCATCGAGCAAAAGGCCACCAGCCATAACCCGCGCTCGACCGTCGGCACGGTGACCGAAATCCACGACTACCTGCGCCTGCTGTATGCCCGCGTCGGCGATCCGCGCTGCCCGGAACACGGCATCACGCTGGCTGCGCAAACCATCTCGCAAATGGTTGACGCGGTGCTGGCGCTGCCGGAAGACACCAAACTGATGATCCTGGCGCCGCTGCTGGTGGGGCGCAAGGGCGAGAACGTCGAACTGTTCAACGAACTGCGCGCGCAGGGCTTTGTGCGGGTGCGGGTGGATGGCACCGTGCACGAAATCGACGCCGTGCCCAAGCTCGACAAGAACAAGAAGCACACCGTCGAAGTGGTGGTGGACCGGCTGAAGGTACGCGCCGACGCCAAGCAGCGGCTGGCCGAAAGCTTCGAGACCGCGCTGCGCCACGCCGACGGGCGTGCGCTGGCGGTGGAAATGGACGGCGGCATAGAGCATCTGTTCTCGGCCAAATTCGCCTGCCCGATTTGCAGCTATGCCCTGCCCGAACTGGAACCGCGCCTGTTTTCGTTCAACAATCCGATGGGCGCCTGCCCGACCTGCGACGGTCTCGGCCAGATCACCTTCTTCGACCCCGCGCGCGTGGTGGCCTTCCCGCACCTGTCGCTGGCCGCAGGCGCGATCAAGGGCTGGGACAAGCGCAACCAGTTCTTTTTCATGCTGCTGCAAAGCCTGTCCATGCATTATGGCTTCGACCTCGACGCGCCGTGGGACGCCCTGCCCGAGCGTGTTCGCGACGTGATTCTCAACGGCTCTGGCCGCGATGCCATCGTATTTCAGGTGCTGGCGCCGCGCGGCGGTTTCACCACCAAGAGCTATCCGTTCGAAGGCGTGCTCGCCAACATGGCGCGGCGCTATCACGAATCCGATTCGACGGCGGTGCGCGAGGAACTCGCCAAATACCAGAACAACAAGCCCTGCCCCGCCTGCCACGGCACCCGGCTTCGCGAGGAAGCGCGCCATGTCATGGTCGGCGGCGTGCCGATTTTCCAGATCAGCGCGATGCCGCTGAAGCAGGTGCTGGTGTTTTTCGAAACGCTGACGCTTGAAGGCCACCGTGCGCAGATCGCCGACCGCATCGTCAAGGAAATTATCGCCCGCGTCGGCTTCCTGAATAACGTCGGGCTCGACTACCTGTCGCTCGACCGCTCCGCCGACACGCTGTCCGGCGGCGAGTCGCAACGCATCCGCCTGGCCAGTCAGATCGGCTCCGGCCTCACCGGCGTGATGTACGTGCTCGACGAGCCGTCGATCGGCCTGCACCAGCGCGACAACGACCGCCTGCTCGCCACACTCAAGCATCTGCGCGACATCGGCAACTCGGTGCTGGTGGTCGAGCACGACGAGGACGCGATCCGCGCCGCCGACTATGTGGTCGACATGGGCCCGGGCGCAGGCGTGCATGGCGGCGAAGTGGTGGCCGAAGGCACGCCGGAAGAAATCCGCCTGTCGGAACACTCGCTCACCGGCCAGTATCTGTCCGGACGCCGCTCGATTGCCATCCCCACGCAACGCCGCGCGCCCGACCCGGAACGGCAACTGGTGGTGACGAATGCCAGCGGCAACAATCTTAAAAACGTCACGCTGAATCTGCCGGTCGGGCTGTTCGTCTGCATCACCGGCGTCTCCGGCTCGGGCAAATCGACGCTGATCAACGACACGCTGTACGCTGCCGTCGCGCGCCATTTGTATGGCTCATCTGCGGAGCCTGCGCCCTATGGCGACATCCGCGGCCTGGAGTTTTTCGACAAGGTGATCAACGTCGACCAAAGTCCGATCGGCCGCACCCCGCGCTCCAACCCCGCCACCTACACCGGCCTGTTCACCCCGATCCGCGAACTGTTCGCCGGCGTGCCCGAGGCGCGCATGCGCGGCTACGGACCAGGGCGGTTTTCATTCAACGTCAAGGGTGGCCGCTGCGAAGCCTGCCAGGGTGACGGCGTGATCAAGGTCGAAATGCATTTTCTGCCCGACATCTACGTGCCGTGCGACACCTGCCACGGCGCGCGCTACAACCGCGAAACCCTGGAAATCCACTACAAGGGCAAGACCATCCGCGACGTGCTGGAAATGACCATCGAACAGGCACACGAATTCTTCACCGTCGTGCCAGTAGTCAAACGCAAGCTGCAAACCCTGCTCGATGTGGGCTTGGGCTACATCCGCCTTGGCCAGTCCGCCACCACGCTGTCGGGCGGCGAGGCGCAGCGGGTCAAGCTCGCGCTGGAACTCAGCAAACGCGATACCGGCCGCACGCTCTACATTCTGGACGAGCCCACCACCGGCCTGCACTTCGCCGACATCGACCTGCTGCTGAAAGTACTGCAGCGGCTCGCCGACGCCGGCAACAGCGTCGTCGTCATTGAACACAACCTGGATGTGATCAAGACCGCCGACTGGCTGATTGACCTGGGGCCGGAAGGCGGCGCGGGCGGTGGCGAGATTCTCGCCACGGGCACCCCGGAAACCGTAGCGGCCCAAAAGGCCAGCCATACCGGGCATTATTTGCAACCAGTACTGGCGCGGCGGTGACATGAGCGATCCCATCCGTCTCTCCAAGCTCATGTCCGAACGCGGCCTGTGCTCGCGCCGCGAAGCGGACAGCTACATCGAACGCGGGCTGGTGTTTGTCGACGGCAAACGCGTCAGCGAACTCGGCACCAAGGTCGACCCCGACTGTGCGATCCGGCTCGACCGCGAAGCCAGCGCGCAGCAGCAACAGCGCGTCACGCTCCTGCTGCACAAGCCGATCGGCTATGTGTCGGGCCAACCCGAGCCGGGCTATCAGCCCGCTGTGGCCTTGATCCGCCCTGAAACACTGTGGCAGGACGGGCGCGCCGGGCCGGCTTTTTCACGCGAGCATCTGAAAGGTCTGGCGCCCGCCGGGCGGCTCGACATCGATTCGACCGGCCTCCTGGTGCTGACGCAGGATGGGCGCATTGCCAGGCAATTGATCGGTGAGGACTCCGAGGTCGAGAAGGAATATCTGGTGCGGGTGGAAGGGGATCTGGATGATCGTGGTTTTGCGCTGCTCAATCACGGCCTGTCGCTGGATGGCAAAAAACTGCGCCCTGCCCGGGTGTTCTGGCAAAACGCCGACCAGCTGTGCTTCATTCTGAAGGAGGGCCGCAAGCGGCAGATTCGCCGCATGTGTGAGTTGGTGGGATTAACGGTGGTGGGACTGAAGCGGGTGCGGATCGGTCAGGTGCGACTGAGTGATTTACCCCTGGGACAATGGCGTTATCTGGGCGAAGACGAGCGGTTCTAGCCGCGCAGGGGCAAAACTGCGGCGTGCGCTTGTAACTGCATGTTTTTCGCGTTATTAATAAACGGTGCGGGTTGCCAGACCCGCATGCCTTTTCGTAACGTTCAATTCATCAGGGAGATACCATGCAATTGCAATCCAGACTGCTCGTCGCACTTTTCGCCACTCTGGCACTAAGCGCTTGTCAAAAAGCGGAAGAAGCCGCCGCGCCCGCCATGGAACAAGCCCAGGAAGCCGCCGGTGCTGCCGCCGATTCCGCCGCCGCTGCGGCAGGTTCTGCTGCTGATGCAGCCACCGCCGCAGCCGAAGCGGCCGGTGAAGCCGCCGCAACTGCAACCGAAGAAACCAAGGATGCGGTTGAATCAGCCGCCGAGGCAACCAAAGACGCAGCGGCCAAAGCTGCGCAGGAAACCGCAGACGCAGCGCAGGATGTGGCCGACAAAGCCAAAGACGCCGCCCAGTAATCGCTGGACTGCTCATAACGCGAACGGCCAGGTTTTCCTGGCCATTTTTTATCGCGACCTATTCATCAGCTGCGGCTTGCGGCACGGTTTGCGCAGGCCGGACAGGGCGTTTGCCCCAGAGAATCAAATCATCGACATAGGTGAACACCACCGGTATCACCAGCAGACTGAGGAAGGTTGAGGTGATCAGCCCGCCGATTACCACGATCGCCATCGGCGCGCGAAAGCTGGGGTCGGTGCCGATGCCGATTGCGATCGGCAACATGCCTGCCCCCATGGCGAGGGTCGTCATCACGATCGGCCGCGCGCGCTTGCGGCAGGCATCCAGCAGGGCGTCCCAGCGATTCAGTCCGTGATCGCGGCGCGCCAGGATGACGTAGTCGATCAGGAGGATGGAGTTTTTGGTGGCGATCCCCATCAGCATCACCAGCCCGATCATCGACGGCATCGACAGCGCGGTGTGAGTGACGAACAGCGCCAGGAAGGCACCCGGGATCGACAGCACCAGCGCAGCAAGAATCGTGGCCGGCTGCACGAAGCCCTTGAACAACAACACCAGGACAATGTAGATGCACAGCACGCCGGTGGCCATGGCCAGACCAAAGCTGGCGAACAGTTCGTTCATCGCCTCGGCATCGCCGATCGTGGTCTGCGTCACGCCCGGCGGCAGGTTGCGAATGCTCGGCAAGGCCTTGGCCTGGCTTTCAACCTGCCCCAACGGCTGCTGGTTCAACTCGATTTCGAAGTTGATGTTGCGCTGACGGTCGTAGCGGTCGATTTCGGCCGGGCCGCTGTCAATACTCAACGCGGCGACGTTGCCGATCATCACCGGGCCGTGGATACCGGGCACCGTCAGCCGCGCCAGCAGCGCCATGTCCTGCCGCGCACCGGGCGGCAACTTGACGACGATGGGTACCTGTCGCTGCGCCAGATTGAGCTTGGGCAGACTCTGATCGTAGTCACCCGCCGTGGCGATGCGCAGGGTGTCGGCGATTGCGGCCGTGGTGACACCGAGCGTGGCCGCTTTGGCGAAGTCGGGGCGCACCAGCAGTTCGGGCCGCACCAGGCTGGCGCTGGTGGTGACGTTGCCGATGCCGGGAATCGTGCGCAAGTCGCGCTCGACCTTGCGCGCATGCTCCGCCAGCGCCTGGCCGTTTTCGCTAGCCAGCACCAGCACATACTTTTCGCTGGAGCCGCCAAATCCCACATTGACGCGCACGCCGGGGAGCGCGGCCAGCGCATCGCGCAATTCGCGCTCGACGTCCTGTTTGGTGATGCCGTCGCGTTGTGCGCGCGGCGTCAGGTTGAGAGTGAGCGTGGCCTTGCGTACTTCGGCGGCGCCGGGCGTCACAAAGGGATCCGTTCCCGCCGCGCCGCCGCCGACCGCGGTATACACCAGCTTCACGTGTGGATTCTTTTGCACGAGCAGGCGCGCCTGCTCGGCGGCGGCAAGCGTTTCGGCGTACGTGCTGCCGGGCGGCAGCGACAGGTAAACCTGGGTTTGCGACAGGTCGTCGGGCGGAATGAAGCCTGTTGGAAGCAGGGGCACCAAGGCGAAAGATCCGAGGAAAAACCCTGCCGCCGCAAGCAGGGTGATGACTCGATGGCGCAGGCACCATGCAGCCCATCCCAAATAAGCCCCTAGCCAGAAGGGTTCATCATGCCCGAGCTTCGGCGGCTTCAGAATATAAGCCGCCATCATGGGGGTGAGCATGCGCGCCACCACCAGTGAGAAAAACACCGCAATCGCCGCCGTCCAGCCGAATTGCACAAAAAACTTGCCGGGCACGCCGCCCATGAAGGCTGTCGGCAGGAACACGGCGATCAGGGTGAAGGTGGTAGCGATCACCGCCATGCCGATTTCGTCGGCCGCTTCCATCGCCGCCTGGTAGGGGGGTTTGCCCATGCGCAGGTGGCGCATGATGTTCTCGATCTCGACGATGGCATCGTCCACCAGTACCCCCACCACCAGCGACAGCGACAGCAGCGTCACCACGTTGAGCGTGAAGCCCATCAGGTGCATCACGGCAAAAGCCGGGATCATCGACAGCGGCAGCGCGGTGGCGGCGACCAGGGTGGCGCGCCAGTCGCGCAAAAACAGCCAGACCACCAGCACTGCAAGCAGCGCGCCTTCGAACAACAGCGTCATCGATCCGTCGAAGTTTTCCTGTACCGGATCGACGAAGTTGAAGGCCTCGGTGATCATGATGTCGGGTTGTTCGGCCTTGAGTTTCGCCAGGGCGTCGCGCACCCCATCGGCCACCTCGACTTCGCCCGCGCCGCGGCTGCGAACGATCTCGAATCCCACCACCGGCTTGCCGTTGAGCAACGCCGCCGAGCGCTGCTCGGCCATGCTGTCGCTCACCGTCGCCACCTGATCGAGCCGCACGCGGCGGCCATCCGACAGCGCGATGTCCAAGCGCGCCAGTTCGCCGGCCGACGCGACCGTGGCGAGGGTGCGCACCGACTGTTCCGCGCCCCCCATGTCGGCGCGCCCCCCCGACGCTTCCTGCTGGATCTGCCGCAACTGGCGCGAGATGTCGGCGGCGCTGGCGTTCAGTGCCAGCAGGCGTGCCGGATCGAGTTCCACCCGCACCTCGCGGTTGACGCCGCCGACGCGCGCCACCGCACCCACTCCGCGCACGCTGAGCAGACGCTTGGTGACCGTGTTGTCGACGAACCAGGACAGCGCCTCGCCGTCCATGCGGCTGGACGACACGGTGTAGGTCAGAATCGGCGCCCCGGCCAGATTCGCTTTCGAGATCACCGGGTCGCGCAAGTCGCCCGGCAGGTCGGCGCGGATACGCGACAGCGCGTCGCGCACTTCGTCGACCGCTTCCTGCGTCGGCTTTTCCAGGCGGAACTCGACCGTGACGGTGACGGTGCCGTCCTGCACCTTGGTGTAAATGTGCTTGATGTCCTGCAGGGTGGCGACCGCGTTTTCGATCTTGCGCGCCACCTCGCGCCATCAGGCCGGCCAGCGTCAGCATGATGAACAGCAGTACTGCCGGGATGGGGTTTTTAATCGACCACGAGGAGACGTTCATAAGGGAGACGGGTCAAGACAGGCCAGGAAATACGGCATTCAGCGTTTCTGACCGGGCGCAGCCGGCGCTTCGAGCACCCGCACCGAGTCTCCATCGACCAGAAAGCCCGCTCCGCTGGCAACCACCCATGAGTCGGGCTCAAGGCCACCGCGTATCTCGATTTGATCGCCACGACGCTGACCGATAGCAACCTTGACCTGGCTCACCTGCGCCTGTCCGTTGCGCGCAACGTCACCAATCCGGAAGACGTAACTGAACCCGTCACGCAGCACCACGGCCGACTGCGGCAAACTCACGGCGCGCGCGCGGCCAAGCTCAAACACGCCCCGCGCAAACATGCCTGCCCGCAACCGGTTGCCGGTTTCAGAAGCAGGCAGGTCGACATACACCAACCCGTTGAGCGTCTGCGGATTGACCGTCGGCGCAACCATCCGCACGCGGCCTTGCACCCGCACCCCTTCCGGGGTAGTCAACACGGCCAGCCTTCCTGGCTGCAGCTTGCCGAGATCGTCGGCGTTGACCTCGGCCCGCCATTCGAGCCGGCCGCCCCTAATCAGCCGGAACAGCTCATGCCCGGGTTGTGCGAGCGAGCCCGGCGTGGCGGTGCGCGCAGAAATCACGCCATCGTCGGGTGCGCGAACAAGCGTCTGCGCCAGACGCAGCTGCGCAGACTGCATTCGCGCTCGCGCGGCATTCAGGCGGGCAACGGCTGTTTTTTCCGCCGTCAGATACTGGTTGATCATCTGCGCGCTCAGAAAGCCGGTCTGCTGATATTGGCGGGCACGATCGCCATTCGCGCGGGCTTCACCCAGCATCGCCTCGGCCTCGGCAACCGACGCCTGCGCTTCTGACCATTCGGCTTTCACGGTGTCGTTGGCAATGCGTGCCAGCACCTGGCCTTGCTTCACCTGGTCACCCACGTTGACCCGTACCTCGGTCAATATCAGATTGCTGGCCTCTGTGCTGATCACGGCTTCCTGCCACGCGACAATCGTGCCGCTGGTTTCGAGCACGTGCGGCCATTCGGCCACCTGGGGCAAAATGGCCGTCACCGTCAGGGCGGGCTTCGCGTTCGCTGCTTTATTCGGTTCAATTCGAGCATCGACAACGGCCTGCTGACCTGCCCTGTTATTCTGCGACGCCTGAATCAGCGCCCAAGCCACCACCGTACCCAGAACGATGACAGATACCCAGAACAAACGTTTGCGCCCCGGAGAAAGCGTGCGGAATAGGGATAACATCAATCGACCTTGAATAGGTTTACAAAGCAAAATGGCCATGGATTCCGGCCAATAAGTGTATATGCAAACTGAACGCGCACGCCAACTGCTACTGGGTTCGTTTCATGCTGCGGTAGCCGCCGCTGATCCAGCACATATCCTGCCGCCCCACTTGCCCGCTCCGCCCAGCGGTCGCACCCTGGTAGTCGGTGGCGGCAAGGCCGCGGCGAGCATGGCTGCGGCGGTCGAATCCCAGTGGCCGCGAAGCGCTTCCTTATCGGGTCTGGTCGTCACCCGCTACCAGCACAGCATGCCGACCCAGCGTATTGAAGTCGTCGAAGCCAGCCACCCCCTTCCGGACGGCCAGGGAGAAGCCGCCGCATTACGCATGCTGGACCAGGTCAGCCAATTGGGGCCGGATGATTTGATGATTGCGCTGATTTCAGGCGGCGGTTCCAGCCTGTTGGCCGCCCCGGTCGAAGGCGTGACACTCAAAGAACTGCGTCAGGTCACCAAGGCGCTGCTTAACGCCGGCGCAACCATCCACGACATTAATACGGTGCGCAAGCATCTGACTCGCCTGTCAGGTGGCCGACTTGCACGTGCGGCAAATGGCGCAGCTGGGCTGGCACTGATCATTTCCGACGTCGTCGGCGATGATCCCGCGCTTATTGCGTCCGGTCCCTGTGCCCCGGATCCGACAACATGCCTCGACGCACTGGAACAATTGCACCGTTTCAACATCACGGTACCAGCAGGCATAAGACATTACCTCGAGACATGCAAGGACGACCCGCTCAACGATACGCCCCGGCCGGGCGCAGCGTGCTTCCAGCGCATGGAAAACCGGATCATTGCCAACGCGCGCGGCAGCCTGCAGGCTGCCGCGCATTTTTTCGAGCAGCACGGAATTCCGGCAATCGTTATATCCGACGAAATAAGAGGGGAAGCACAAATCGTGGCGAGACAGCATGCCGCTTTGCTCCCGGCGCTGGCGAGCCCGCTCCCGCTTGCAGTCATTTCAGGTGGTGAAACGACCGTCAGCCTGCGCTCACAACATGGCCGTGGCGGACGAAATACAGAGTTCCTGCTCACCTTGGCAATAGCCCTGCGGAATGCCCCAGTTGCGGCCATCGCATGCGATACAGACGGGATAGACGGCAGTGAAGTAAATGCCGGCGCAATCATTACAGCAGATACGCTGATACGTGCAGCCGCTCAACAGCTGAATCCAAACGAGATGCTTGCCCGTCACGACAGCCATGCTTTTTTTTCAGCACTGGGAGATCTGGTGTTGACAGGCGCCACGAGAACCAACGTCAACGATTATCGCGCGATGCTGATTGGTGTTGGCTAACAAAAACTTCAGTTCGGACGTTCCACCAGAACAGGATCACCGACCTTGAGTCGGTAAGTTGAGGATGCACTGCCCCGGTTTACAGCAAGCTCCAACAGACCCACACTGTTAATAAACCAGAAGCCCTCACCCTTTCCGACACGCCCGAAACATGTGCTGTGTTTGAAAGTCTCCCCAGCAGCTCTGACCCGGGCATTGCCAGGTACATTGCGGACGCCGGTCCAGGCATTGCCAAAATGGTCAATGTATATAATTCGCGCCAAATCACCCGCGTCAAACTCAACGTTCAGCTTTTCAACCATTTCAAGCTTGTCATGCGGAAAGTGACCCGTGGCAATCTCGGCAGCTATGATTGCGAACAGATCCCTGCCATGGAAAGTCGTAGAAAGCATTTCGGGTTGCCAGTTAATGCGCCAATGGCGGGTATCAGCGGACCGACCGCCCATTACAGATAGCAGCCCGTTATCCGGCCCAACAAACCAGCGCCCGTCTGCCAGTATCACAACCGCATTGCGTTCTGTACCAACGCCAGGGTCGACCACCGATAAAAACACGCTTCCCAATGGAAACCCATTAGTTAAGGCGGCAAGAAGATGAGCGCCTGAATGCGCATTAAAGGCAGGGACGTCATGCAGCAAGTCAATGACAAGATGAGATGGCGCGAACTCAGCAAGCCTCGATTTAAGCAGACCGACATACGGATCAACCATCCCATAATCCGTCATTAATATGATCATGACCTATTCCCTCTTCCCGATAAAAATAACGGACATGAAAAAGCCGGGCAAGCCCGGCTTTTTCATCTATACATTGCTTTTATAACTTATTCGGCCTCGACAGCAACAACATCGCTGTCTGGGCGATCGACCAGTTCGATCAAAGCCATGGGAGCATTGTCACCATTACGAAAACCGAACTTGAGGATACGCGTATAGCCGCCAGGACGTGCCTTGTAACGGGGCCCTAATTCAGCAAAAAGCTTGACAACCATGTCACGATCACGCATGCGGTCAAAAGCCAAGCGATGATTTGCCAGGCTTGGCTCTTTGCCCAAAGTAATCAGAGGCTCAACAAAACGGCGCAACTCCTTTGCCTTGGGCAAAGTCGTTTTGATCACTTCATGTTTGAGTAAAGAGACAGTCATATTACGAAACATGGCCAGACGATGGCTCGTGGTTCGGTTCAGTTTTCGGTTGGATTGACGATGACGCATGGCGAATTCCTTTTAAATGTATTCTTGGGCAAGGCCACCAGCCATGGCGACCCGCACTTTATTATGATTACTACGATGAAAATGAATTAGGGACGCTCAAGACCGGCAGGTGGCCAGTTTTCCAGGCGCATGCCCAAAGAAAGGCTACGCATGGCAAGAACATCCTTGATCTCGTTAAGCGATTTGCGACCGAGATTCGGTGTGCGAAGTAACTCCGATTCAGAACGCTGAATAAGATCACCGATGAAATAGATATTTTCCGCCTTAAGACAATTAGCCGAACGTACGGTCAATTCCAGATCATCGACGGGACGAAGTAACAAGGGATCAACTTGCGGCGAGCGCGGCAACTCAGATTCAGCCGGTGTACCTTCCAGATCGGCAAACACTGAAAGTTGCTTAACCAAAATACGAGCCGCTGTGCGAACAGCCTCTTCTGGCTCGACCACACCGTTGGTCTCAATGTCAATAACCAGACGATCTAGATCAGTACGCTGCTCAACGCGAGCGCTTTCGACTGAATAGGCAACCCTGCGTACCGGACTGAAAGAAGCATCCAGCAGAATAGATCCAACCGTACGGGTCTCATCAGAAACCTTACGCACACTGGCTGGCTGGTAACCACGGCCAGCCTCGACCTTGATCTCCATATCCAGTTTTCCGCCTTTAGTCAGGTGGGCAATGACATGTCCCGGATTCAGCACTTCTATATCATGCCCAACCTCGATATCACCAGCCGTTACAACACCTTCGCCTGACTTGGAAACCTTCAATACAACTTCAGACTTGCCATGAATCTTGAAAGAGATGCCTTTCAGGTTCAACAGGATGTCGACGACATCTTCCTGAACACCTTCAATTGTCGAGTACTCGTGTACAACGCCACTTATGGTCACTTCTGTTGGCGCGTAACCAACCATCGATGACAACAGGATACGACGAAGAGCATTACCCAGAGTGTGGCCATAACCACGCTCGAAAGGCTCCATAATCACCTTAGCGTGCAGCGGTGAAGCACGATCAACTTCCACAATACGTGGTTTGAGAAATTCCGTTGCGCTTTGCATAAAGTACGTTTCCTTAACACCTGGCCATCAAGACCGGCCTAGCTTATTTGGAATACAGCTCGACAACCAGTGACTCGTTGATGGTGGAGGGCAGCTCAGAACGCAGGGGGGCAGCTTTGTAGGTACCCTTTAGCGCTTTTGCATCAACCTCAACCCACTCCGGATAACCACGAGCTGCAGTTGCCTCGGCAGCCGCCTTGATGCGCAGATGGGCTTTAGCCTTTTCTGCAACCTCAACAACATCGCCCGCACGCACTTGATAAGAAGGGATATTCACACGGCGACCATTGACGGTAATGCCGTTGTGTCGCAAGACTTGACGTGCCTCGGTCCGCGAAGCACCAAAACCCATCCGATAGCAGACCGAATCCAAACGCGATTCGAGCATAGACAGCAAGTTTTCGCCCGTCACGCCTTTACGACTATCAGCGCGTTTGTAGGTCAGACGAAACTGGCCTTCAAGAACACCATAAATTCGACGAATTTTTTGCTTTTCACGCAATTGAACGCCATAACCAGAAAGGCGGGCGCCACTCTTTTGGCCGTGTTGGCCAGGCGCATAAGGACGACGCTCAATTGCACATTTGTCAGTAAAACATTTTTCGCCCTTAAGAAAGAGCTTTTCGCCTTCGCGGCGACACTGACGACATTTGGGATCAAGATTACGAGCCATGACTTTCCCTAGTATTAGATACGACGCTTTTTGGAAGGACGGCAACCGTTGTGCGGAATAGGGGTTACATCAGAGATCGTAAGGATCTTGAAACCCAAAGCATTCAGCGCACGAACAGTTGACTCGCGACCAGGACCAGGGCCCTTGATACGCACTTCTAAATTTTTAACACCACATTCCTGCGCAATCTTGCCAGCATTTTCAGCCGCAACCTGAGCCGCAAAGGGAGTGGATTTACGCGAGCCTTTAAAGCCCGCACCGCCCGCAGTTGCCCAAGAGAGAGCATTACCTTGTCGATCAGTAATCGTCACGATAGTGTTGTTAAAGGAGGCATGAATATGTGCAATGCCTTCTGCCACATTCTTTTTAACCTTCTTGCGAACGCGAGCTGCTGTTTTCGTAGCCATGTTTAAACCTTATTTTCTAATGGCTTTGCGAGGACCCTTACGAGTCCGTGCATTGGTACGGGTACGCTGACCACGTGCCGGCAAGCCTTTACGATGACGGAAACCACGGTAACAACCGAGGTCCATCAAACGCTTGATGTTCATGGTGATTTCACGGCGAAGGTCACCTTCGACCGTGAACTTGGCCACGCCTTCGCGTAAACGCTCCATATCTGCCTCAGTCAAGTCCTTGATTTTAGACGACTGGGCAATGCCAGATGCGTCACAAATCTTTCCAGACGTAGTACGACCGATACCGAAAATGGCGGTCAACGCAATAACAGCGTGTTGGTGATTCGGGATATTAACCCCTGCAATACGAGCCATTGGCAAAGCTCCGAGCGCAAAACAAAATATTATAACACGTCAACCTTGATCTGGTTGACTCGAATTCAAATCGACAAGCCAAGTTCAACCCTGACGTTGTTTGTGGCGGGGGTCATCACATATGACGCGAACGACACCCTTGCGACGTACAACTTTACATTTACGGCACATTTTTTTAACAGAAGCTTGAACTCTCATGGTTCTCTCCATTCACTATCGGCAGAAACCACCGAAAAAAAACAATTTACTAATTGGCGGCCTTACAAATAAAGTGCCGCATAACCACTAAATATTCTGTAACTCAATCAACGCCCAACCAAACCACTTTTGAAGTTAGCCTTCTTGAGAAGACCTTCATATTGATGGGACATAACGTAAGCTTGAACCTGAGCCATGAAATCCATCGTTACGACAACGATAATCAGTAATGATGTACCACCAAAATAGAACGGTACATTCCATTTCAGAATCAGGAATTCAGGCAACAGACAAACCAAAGTAATGTAAATAGCGCCGACAAGCGTCAACCGAGTCAGGATCTTGTCAATGTATCGCGCAGTCTGATCTCCAGGACGTATACCGGGAACAAATGCACCGCTTTTCTTCAGGTTATCTGCAGTTTCTTTGGAGTTGAAGACCAAGGCGGTATAGAAAAAACAAAAGAAAATAATTGCAAGCGCATACAGCAGAACGTACACAGGCTGACCGGGTGCCAAGGTCGAAGCAATATCCTTCAGCCATCCGAGTCCATCCTTGCTCCCAAACCAGCCTGCAAGCGTGGCAGGAAACAAGATAATGCTTGAAGCAAAAATTGGTGGGATTACACCTGCCATATTTAACTTCAGCGGCAAATGAGAGCTTTGACCGCCAACGACCATCTTTCCGACTTGGCGTTTTGCGTAATTGACAAGAATTTTACGCTGCCCCCGCTCAACGAATACAACCAAGGCTGTAACCAGCAGGACCGCAACAAACAGCATGAGTACAAGCGGAATTGAAAATGCACCCGTCCTGGTCAATTCCAGCGTCCCGGCAATTGCGTGTGGAAGGCCCGCTGCAATTCCTGCAAAAATGATGATTGAAATACCATTACCAAGCCCGCGCTCAGTAATTTGTTCACCCAACCACATCAGGAATAAGGTACCCGAAGTCAAAGTAACAACAGTCGTCAGGCGAAATGCCATACCTGGGTCAATTACAAGGCCTGCCTGCGACTCCAATGCGATAGCAATACCAATCGCCTGAAAAAGAGCAAGAACCAAGGTTCCATAACGCGTATATTGCGTGATCTTGCGACGGCCTGACTCACCCTCTTTTTTGAGCGCTTCAAGCTGAGGTGAGACCGTAGTCATCAACTGCACAATAATTGATGCAGAAATATACGGCATGATCCCTAGGGCAAATACGCTGAAACGAGACAGCGCACCACCCGAGAACATATTGAACATGCCTAATATGCCACCCTGCTGGGACTTGAACAATTGATCAAGCACAAGCGGATCGATACCCGGCACCGGAATGAATGTGCCAATGCGATAAACGATCAAAGCACCCAGCAAAAACATCAGACGACGCTTAAGGTCGCCGTATTTATTCATGCCAGTTTTAGGCGTAGCCAAAATTCATAACCTCACAAGTCAGTCAGCGACACTACCGCCAACTGATTCAATTGCAGCACGTGCACCCTTCGTGACAGAAATGCCACGTAGTTTGATCGCTTTAGTAATGTCCCCGGAAAGAAAAACCTTAGCTGCACGAACTGCAACACTAACAACGCCTGCCTGCTTCAACACAAGCAAATCAATCTCATCAGCACCAAGCATCTCAAGTTCCGAGACTCTCACATGGGCAGTATTCGCCTTGGTCAACGAAACAAAGCCACGTTTCGGAAGCCGGCGATGCATAGGCATCTGTCCACCCTCAAAACCAACTTTGTGAAAACCACCCGAGCGTGAAGACTGACCTTTGTGACCACGTCCAGCGGTTTTACCCAATCCCGAGCCAATTCCACGGCCGACACGGCGTTTGTTCTTTTTTGCGCCGTCAGCTGGTTTAATGTTGTTCAGTTCCATTTAAGCCTCGCATTTCACCAAGTAAGCAACCTTGGTAATCATTCCACGGTTTTCAGGGGTGTCCAGCACCTCTACCGTCTGGTGCATCCGACGTAAACCCAAACCACGCACACAAGCACGATGCGCTTCTTTCGTTCCGATCAGGCTTTTCACCTGAGTTACCTTGATTTTCTTAGGTTCAGTCATGACTTATCCAGTAATGTCTTCTACTGACTTGCCACGTTTAGCAGCAATTTCATAGGGTGTAGACATTTTCATCAGGCCGTCAATCGTGGCCCGTACAACGTTATAAGGATTGGTCGAACCGAGGCATTTAGCCAATACGTTTTGAACACCCATAACCTCAAACACCGCGCGCATCGCTCCACCCGCAATAATTCCGGTACCTTCCGATGCAGGCTGTATCAACACACGTGAGGCTCCATGATGGCCGACCACAGTGTGGTGGAACGTACCGCTTTTCAGATTGATCTTGACCAATTTACGGCGTGCTTCTTCCATCGCTTTTTGAACGGCAACAGGCACTTCGCGGGATTTACCCTTGCCCATACCAATTCCGCCATCGCCATCGCCTACAACGGTCAGTGCTGCGAAACCCATGATTCGTCCACCCTTCACCACTTTGGTGACACGGTTGACTGAAATCATCTTCTCACGCAAGCCATCGCCGCGCTCTTCGTTACTATTAGGTGCTGTACGGGCCATCTTGGGTCTGCCTCGTTAAAATACCAAACCGCCTTCGCGGGCTGCTTCAGCCAGATTCCCAAACCCTTGGCCTTCTCTGCCAAGCGCTTACCAACTACCGTTGCCGCGCCAACATTCCCACCATTAGGTAATTGAGCACGCATCTCTTTGTCGTTACTAGAAACACTGGTCATTACCGTTCCGCCATCAGCAGAAATAATCTGGGCGTAAATATGACTGTTGGTACGATTGATTGAAAGCCGAATCGCTTTAACGGCCGCGATTTTGGCGCGGGTTTTACGCGACCGGCGAATCCGTGATTGCTTGGTGTTCATTTTTTTTCCTTAAGCCTTACTTCTTTTTGGTCTCTTTCTTGATAACGACTTCGTCGCTATAGCGCACGCCCTTGCCCTTGTAAGGCTCAGGCGGACGGTACGAACGCACATCGGCCGCTACCTGCCCGACTACCTGACGATCAACACCCTTGATAACGATTTCAGTTTGGGTGGGCGTCTCAACCTTGATACCTACTGGCATTTTGTGAACCACCGGATGCGAAAACCCCAACGTGAGATTCAGAGAATCTCCCTGAGCCTGGGCGCGGTATCCAACCCCCACCAAAAGCAGTTTCTTTTCGAACCCCTTGGACACACCATTAATCATATTGTTGACAAGTGCACGCATGGTGCCTGCCATCGCATTTGATTGAATTGAGGTCGTTGCCGGAGCAAAAGTAAGCACACCCGCATCCAGTGCCACATTCACATCACCAGACATGGATTGAGTCAAGGAACCCAAAGGACCCTTTACAGAAATTTTTGCACCAAGAGAAACCTCAACACCCGCAGGCAAGGAGATAGGATTATTTGCTACACGTGACATATCCGCTTCCCCTTACGCTACGACGCACAAAACTTCACCACCAACGCCTTTGGCGCGAGCATGACGATCTGTCATCACACCGCTCGAGGTAGAAACGATCGCGACGCCCAAACCATTCATTACCCTTGGCAGGTCTTCTACACCCTTGTAAACACGCAATCCAGGCTTGCTTACTCGCTCGATACGCTCGATAACCGGCCTTCCAGCATAATATTTAAGTTGAAGTTCAAGTTCGGGCTTTCCAGCCTCTCCCTTGACAGCAAAGCTTTCTATATAGCCTTCATCAGCCAGCACTTTAGCAATAGCAACTTTGACTTTTGAACAAGGCATTGAAACAATGACCTTCTCAACAGCCTGTGCATTACGGATGCGGGTCAACATATCCGCGATCGGATCACTCATACTCATATCGTATTACCCCTTACCAGCTCGCCTTGACGATACCGGGGATTTCCCCGCGCATCGCATACTCACGCACTTTGCTGCGCGCCAGGCCGAATTTGCTGAACACCCCACGCGGACGACCCGTCAACTGGCACCGATTACGCTGACGAACCGGGCTCGAATCGCGAGGAAGCTCTTGCAAAGCTTTATATGCAGCCATACGATCTTCATCGGATGTTTTTGAATTTGAAATCAACGACTTAAGATCTGCACGCTTAACAGCATATTTTTTAACCATACGCGCACGCTTTTCTTCGCGATTGATCAAGGACAATTTGGCCATGCCTACCTCAATTCTTGAACGGGAAGCTGAAAGCAGCAAGCAAAGCCCGCGCTTCATCATCGGTTTTTGCTGATGTGGTAATGGTTATATTCATCCCACGCAAAGCATCAATTTTATCGTATTCAATTTCAGGGAAAATGATTTGCTCTTTGATACCCATGTTGTAATTGCCACGGCCATCAAAGGATTTACCAGAAACACCACGAAAGTCACGGATACGCGGCATAGCAACAGAAACCAGACGATCGAGAAACTCATACATCTGACCGCGCCGCAAGGTGACCATGCAGCCAACGGGATAGTTATCACGTATCTTGAAACCCGCAATCGACTTCTTCGACTTGGTAACAACTGGTTTCTGGCCTGCAATTTTCTGCATGTCTGAAACAGCGTGATCCATCACCTTCTTGTCCGCGACCGCCTCACCTACACCCATGTTCAGGGTGATTTTCTTGATGCGAGGGACTTCCATAACAGACTTATACCCGAACTGCTCAACCAGCTTGGGAACTACTGTTTCACGGTAAAATTCTTGAAAACGCGCCATGATTACCCCTGTGCGTCGACCATCTCGCCATTGGACTTAAAAACCCGAACCTTACGGCCGTCCTCCAGCACCTTATAACCCACACGATCAGCCTTCTGTGTCGCAGCATTAAACAGCGCGATATTTGAAGCCTGAATCGGCATCTCTTTTTCCACGATACCGCCCTGCACACCACGCATTGGATTCGGCTTCTGATGCTTCTTGACCCGATTAACGCCTTCAACCAATAGATGTCCGGTGTCAAGAACGCGAAGCACTGAGCCACGCTTGCCCTTATCTTTACCGGTCAGTACGATTACCTGATCACTTTTATGAATTCGTGCCATGATTTTCCTTACAGAACCTCGGGCGCAAGAGAAACAATTTTCATAAATTTCTCTGTACGCAACTCACGAGTAACCGGCCCAAAAATGCGCGTACCAATTGGCTCAAGTTTATTATTTAGCAGGACTGCCGCATTGCCATCAAAACGCACGAGTGAACCATCCGGGCGGCGAACGCCTTTTGCGGTACGAACTACAACTGCGCTGTAAACATCGCCTTTTTTGACACGACTACGGGGCGCAGCATCTTTGATGCTCACCTTGATGATATCGCCTACGCTGGCGTAGCGGCGATGACTACCGCCCAACACCTTGATGCACATGACAGATCGCGCACCAGTATTATCGGCCACGTCCAAAACGGACTGCATTTGTATCATTTGATTGCCTCCAACTTAATCCACCATGGCGGCGGCTAGTTTTGGAACCCGTTCGGGAGATATTCCGCATACACGGAAAGTTTAAGCCGACGAACCGGTTAACCTCAACCGGCACGCCAACCGGAAAACGCATTACTATACAGAAACCACTTGATCAGAGCAAGCTTTATACGCGTGCTCGTTCAATTACTTTGCTGACAGTCCAAGCCTTAGTACGTGAAAGCTTGCGTGATTCTTCAATTTGGACGGTATCACCTTCATGAATATCATTATTTTCATCGTGCGCATGATATTTCTTGGACAGACGAATGACTTTTCCAATCACCGGGTGCTTGACTCGACGCTCGACAAGAACGGTTACCGTCTTGTTCATCTTGTCACTCACGACACGCCCCGTAAGAGTGCGGACCATTTTTTTGCTATCAGTCATGCTTGCCCAGCCTTTTCACGCATTATGGTTTTAACCCGCGCTATATCACGGCGTAACTTACCTAGATCAGCGGTTTTGGTTGATTGCTGAGTAGCAACCTGCATGCGCAATGCAAAGTGTGCACGCAAAAGATTCTCAAGTTCTTGTTGAAGTTCTACGGCATTTTTGCCGCGCATTTCTTGTGTATTCATCGCTTAGCTCCCGATCATGCGGGTAACAAAAGTGGTCGCTATTGGAAGTTTTGCTGCGGCCAGACGAAATGCCTCGCGAGCCAGTTCTTCGTTCACGCCATCCATCTCATACAAAACCTTACCTGGCTGAATTTCTGCAACGTAATATTCAGGTGCGCCTTTTCCGTTACCCATGCGCACTTCAGCAGGCTTACGAGAAATGGGCTTGTCTGGAAAAATCCGGATCCAGATACGACCACCGCGCTTGATGTGTCGAGTCATTGCACGTCGTGCAGCCTCGATTTGGCGAGCAGTCAAGCGACCACGACCAACAGCTTTAAGCCCAAAATCGCCGAAGCTTACATCAGCACCTCGAGTAGCAAGGCCAGTATTGCGCCCCTTCTGTTCTTTACGATACTTCCTTCTAGCTGGCTGCAGCATGTTTCACTCCTGGTTTCTTGCTGCGCTTATCTTGCTCAGCGACAACGGGCTGCTCGCTTCGGTTCAGCGCGTCACCTTTATAAACCCATACTTTGATGCCAATGATACCGTACGTGGTTTTGGCTTCGGCAAAACCATAATCGATCTCAGCCCGCAAAGTATGGAGGGGCACTCTGCCTTCACGGTACCATTCTGTTCGGGCGATTTCCGCACCATTCAAACGACCTGAACTCATGATCTTAATGCCTTGGGCACCGAGACGCATCGCGTTTTGCATGGCACGTTTCATTGCACGCCGGAACATGACACGCTTTTCCAGTTGCTGCGCGATACCATCTGCAATGATCTGGGCGTCAGTCTCAGGCTTGCGGACTTCTTCGATATTTACATGCACAGGAACAGACATCAGGCGCGCAAGCTCACCGCGCAGCACCTCAATATCCTCACCTTTTTTGCCGATTACGATTCCAGGACGTCCGCTAAAAATCGTAATACGAGCATTCTTGGCAGGACGCTCAATAATCACTTTGGAAATGGACGCATGAGCCAGTTTCTTCTTCAGATAATCGCGCACCTTGATATCTTCGAGCAACGAACTGGCAAATGTTTTATTGGAACCGTACCATTTAGCAGTCCAAATGCGCTGAATGCCAAGCCGGAAACCAATTGGATGTATTTTTTGTCCCATAGCGCTTCCTTAATCCCCAACTGTCACAGTAATGTGACAGGTTGGTTTGCTAATACGGTTGCCACGGCCCTTGGCGCGGGCAGTAAAACGCTTTAAAACCGAACCTTGATCAATGTAGATAGTCTTGACCTTCAGCGAATCAATATCGGCACCTTCGTTGTGCTCAGCATTTGCAATTGCCGACTCGAGCACCTTCTTGATGATCTCAGCACCTTTCTTTGGGCTAAAGGCAAGAATATTCAACGCCTGCTCAACACGAAGTCCGCGGATCTGGTCTGCGACCAAACGTCCCTTCTGTGCACCCAAGCGTGTACCACGCAAAATCGCAGAAACTTCCATCATGCGCTCCTTATTTCTTTGCCTTCTTATCCGCAACGTGACCTTTGAAGGTACGCGTTATGGAAAACTCACCCAGTTTGTGACCGACCATGTTCTCGGTTACAAAAACCGGAATATGCTGACGGCCGTTGTGCACCGCTATCGTCAAACCGATAAAATCAGGCAAAACGGTAGACCGACGCGACCATGTCTTGATCGGGCGTTTGTCACTCGTACTGCGTGAAGTTTCGATCTTTTTAAGCAGGTGCCCATCAACGAACGGGCCTTTTTTAATTGAACGTGCCATTTATATCTACCTCAATCAGCGCGCTTGACGGCGGCGGACGATCATGTTGGAGGTGCGTTTATTGCTTCGGGTTCTATAACCCTTGGTAGGAGTACCCCAAGGACTAACAGGATGCCGTCCAGCTGCAGTGCGGCCTTCACCACCACCGTGCGGGTGATCGCATGGGTTCATCACGACACCGCGTACCGTTGGACGCACTCCGCGCCAGCGCATGGCACCCGCTTTACCTATCGAGCGAAGGCTGTGCTCTTCATTCCCAACTTCGCCAAGCGTAGCACGACAATCAACATGAACCTTCCGGATCTCACCGGATCGCAAACGCAACTGAGCATAAGCACCCTCGCGTGCCAGCAACTGCACCGAAGTCCCGGCAGAACGTGCAATCTGCGCACCTTTACCCGGCATCATTTCGATACAGTGAACGGTGCTACCGACCGGAATACTACGCAACGGCAAACAGTTTCCTGCCTTGATCGGAGCCTCAACACCACTCACGAGTTGGGCACCTGCCTGAACGCCACGCGGAGCGATGATATAACGACGCTCACCATCCGCGTAACAAAGCAGAGCCAAATGCGCTGAACGATTAGGGTCATACTCGATGCGCTCAACGGTAGCGGGTATGCCATCCTTGTTACGCCGAAAATCAACCACACGATAATGCTGCTTGTGTCCACCACCTTTGTGGCGAACCGTGATGTGCCCATTGTTGTTACGACCGGAACCCCGCTTTTGCGGCTCAAGCAATGCTGCAACTGGTTTGCCTTTATGCAAGCCTGGAGTAACAACCTTGACAACCGCACGACGCCCCGCAGAGGTTGGTTTGACTTTAATCAATGCCATGATTTTCTCCCTTACTGACCGGACGTGAAGTCAATGTCCTGACCCTGCTTGAGGGTGACATATGCCTTCTTCCAGTTATCACGGCGACCCGTAACACGTCCCGAGCGCTTGACTTTGCCTTTGACGTTCAGAACCTGAACCCCCACAACCTCAACCTTGAACAAATCAGCAACAGCAGCGCCAATTTCCTGTTTGGTTGCATCAGGCAACACACGAAACACAACTTGATTTAATTTGTCAGCAAGACGGGTACTCTTTTCAGAGATTACCGGCGCAAGAATGATTTTGAGCAAACGCTCTTGAGTAAACGCACCCATCACACCATCTCCTCGAACTGCTTGATTGCGGCCTTGGTGATCAGCACATTTCCAAACTTGACCAGACTCCAAGGGTCAGCCTGATGTGGCTCGACCACATAAACATTTGGCAGATTACGCGAAGACAGCCACAGATTTTCATCCACGCTATCAGCAATGATCATCACTTTGCCGAATCCCATAGATTTCAGCTTTACAGCCAACAGTTTTGTTTTAGGTGAATCAACACCCAAACTTTCGACGACCTTGAGTTTGCCCTCACGAACCAACTGCGAAAGAATCGCCGCCAAGCCGGCGCGGTACATTTTTCGGTTAACCTTGTGAGAAAAATTCTCGTTTGGCTTGTTCGGAAAGGCCAAGCCACCCCCACGCCAAATAGGACTTGATGTACGGCCAGCACGCGCACGACCCGTTCCTTTTTGACGCCAAGGCTTGTGAGTAGAAGCAGTAACTTCAGCACGCGTTTGCTGGGCACGGTTACCGCTACGGGCATTTGCCTGAAAGGCAGTGACCACCTGATGAATCAACGCCTCGTTGTAGTCGCGACCAAACGTATCATCGGCAGCAGCCAGGGTCGAAACCTGCTGACCCTGTTCGTTAATAACTGTTAATTCCATTACGCACCCCCCTTAACAGCAGGGCGCACAACAACATGACCCCCCTTGGAGCCAGGCACAGCACCTTTCAACAACACCAAACCCCGCTCCGAATCGATGCGGACAACTTCGAGATTCTGTTTTGTACAGGTCACAGCACCCATATGCCCGGACATCCGCTTACCCGGAAAAACGCGACCCGGATCCTGAGCCATGCCGATAGAACCAGGCACATTGTGCGAGCGCGAGTTACCGTGAGTTGCACGCTGTGATTTAAAGTTGTGCCGCTTGATGGTTCCCGCAAAGCCCTTGCCTTGCGTGACGCCCGTAACATCAACTTTTTGACCAGCAACAAAGACGCCAACCGGCACAGCAGATCCCAAAGCGTATTGAGCTGCTTCGTCCGCGGTTACACGAAATTCGCGCTTAAGCTCACCTGCATCAACACCAGCTTTTGCATAGTGTCCGGCTTCGGATTTATTGACGCGGCTATTACGACGCACACCATAAGCCACCTGCACAGCAGAATAACCATCCGTTTCAGCCGTGCGAACTTGAGTCACACGGTTATTTGACATCTCCAGCACTGTTACCGGAACGGACGCGCCGCTCTCAGTAAAAATGCGGGTCATGCCGACCTTGCGGCCAACGAGCCCTATACTCATTTTTGTATTTCCTATCTCAAGCAGCAAGCCAAAGCTTACCGCAAGGGTTGTAGGTGCCGATTACTATTGACCGGCGACTATTGATACAGCGAAGGGGCGGCAGTATACCGACACCAATCCCTTTTTACAACTTGATTTCGACGTCGACTCCAGCAGGAAGGTCCAGCTTCATCAGCGCATCAACCGTTTTATCGGTCGGATCCATGATATCCATCAAGCGACGGTGAGTGCGAATCTCGAACTGATCGCGTGAAGTCTTGTTGACGTGCGGCGAACGCAGCACATCGAAACGTTCGATGGATGTTGGCAAGGGGACAGGACCCTTAACAACAGCGCCGGTGCGCTTCGCAGTCTCTACGATTTCCAATGCCGACTGGTCAATCAACTTGTAATCAAACGCCTTAAGGCGAATGCGGATCTTCTGGTTTTGCATGTAATTTGCCTTATTCTTCGATTTTCGCCACGACGCCTGCACCGACGGTACGGCCGCCTTCGCGAATCGCGAAACGCAGACCTTCGTCCATCGCGATCGGCTGGATCAG
>NCHD01000064.1 GCA_002257045.1 Hydrogenophilales bacterium 16-61-112
ACAACCAGTCTGAATGCTGCGGAACCCGCAGCAGGCTTGAGTTTCGCGTTACTCAATAGAGTGCTATATCAGGACTTGCTAATATACATTATGCGAAGTAGTCGATCGGAGTCGGCAAGAAATGCCCGCTGGTGTGACTACCAGCCCGAACCAACTGACTAGCAGTTCAAGCCAATTGACTACTTCATCTCCCAACCAAAAGCAGCGCCCGGTAACAGTCAAACGCTACCTGGCGAACTGTCACTGCTGTTATCCGGAATCTCAGCAAGACGAGAACGGTTTGCTGTGCGGAGAGTTTCATAGGCCTCCTTCAGTAAGCTCGACCCAAGCTCGGTTTGTTTATTGCAAATTTATTCTGCTTCATCAATGCAACCAGACGCAGCTAGCCGCTCAACGCATTCAATCACGTCCTCACGCTTAAACTCAGGGACAAATCCATCCAATGCCGCCAAGAACACACGAGCTACCGCTTCAGGGGCCGTTGGAGCAAGACGAGCTAGTTCCTCAATTAAATTGTATCCATGGTGGCGAACCTCGGCATGAGGTGCGGCCTCTATCAACATCTGCTCAATATCAGATGTGACATTCGTAATAAATACTGCGAGACGGCACAATTCGGATTGCAGCTCTGGTCGTGGAGACCCCGTATTCCGTATGCAGGTTCCGGCATGCACTTGCACCGGCGGGGCGTTTCTTCTCGACGGTGGAACTGGTGAATGCGCTGGAACTGGAGAAGCAGGCGGGCAAGCAGGGGCAGTGGGCGAACCGGCTGATGCATACCGATCTGGTGATCCTGGATGAACTGGGTTACTTGCCCTTCAGCCAGGCCGGCGGGGCGTTGCTGTTCCACTTGCTCAGCAAGCTCTATGAACGAACCAGCGTGATCATCACGACCAACCTGAGCTTCTAGGAATGGGCGTCGGTGTTTGGCGACCCGAAGATGACGACGGCACTGCTGGACCGCCTCACACACCACTGCCATATCGTGGAAACGGGCAACGTAAGTTACCGCTTCAAAAACAGTTCAGCCATGACCGGCAAGGAGGGCAAAACCAAAAAACCAGCAGCAACCTGAGCCATAATCCGGCTCATCCGGGTGGGTCAAAATTCAGTGCAATTCCCGGGTCAGATTTGGGTGCAATTCAACACCGGGGCGGTTCAGTTGCGGACCTTCCACCCGCCAGCGTTCGTATTCGTCGCGGTTTCGCACATCGAGGATGAACATGGGGCTACACAACCTCGGTTCCCAAACTTGTTGCGGACTCGCGGCAGTCATGACTTGCTTCAACATGGAACCTCTTACGAAGCCTCCCTACTCCGAGACATCGCGCGGTTCACGTGTTCAGGTACAGCGGTAGATAACCGAGCTTTTTATGTTACTAAAAATATAGACGATGAGTGGCCGCGGGTAAACCCAAACATCAAGACGGTCGAACTCGGCGAACATATATCCTACTTTGAAAACTGACCCTCATGCATTTTTCACGACGGCTCATCCTTGCGAATCAATCGAGAACTGCTAAACAGAGGACGTAGTCATTTGAGCATGTCCCCTATTGATCCGTTAAGTACATCAACAGGAACCGTGTGTCCTGCGTGTGCCCGAAAAGTGCTATCTGGTCGATGCAAAGTTTCAATCACAGAGTTTAAAGAGACTTATGTAGTGCTGTGGCTCACGGGCTCAACTTTTGAGCTATCGTTCCTGACAGGACTGTCCTGATTTTTCAAGCAGTGGTTTCACAATTGGAGGTAATCATGAATCTCAAAAAACTGGCACATTGGATACTTGTCCTAGGCTTGTCTGGCCCGTTGCTTTCTGTTGCAGCTGATTCAAACGAACCTGTTTGCCAACCGGTCACCAAAAGTGGCATCACCTATGTCAGCGGTGGAAACGGCTTGGAGGAGCGCCAAGCGCTGAATGATGTAAGCGGCGATTACAACCTGAAACTTGTTTTTGCTGAGAAGCAGTCGGGATCCTACCTTGCGGATGTCAAGCTTTCGATTATGGATATGAAAGGCCGGAAAGTTCTCGAAGCCATATCGGATGGCCCCTGGTTCTTAGCCAAGCTAGTGCCCGGCCGCTACAAGATTACCGCTGAGATCGCAGGGAAAACCCAGGTTCGGCAGGCGAAGGTCGGGAGCGGTCGGTTGGCTCAGTTGTACTTCTATTGGCATGTTGAATGACGTTGGCATGGCCAATTTGCACACAGCTATCAGGCCAGCTTACTTCTGGGAAAGGGCTGTCAAGCTGCGAAACACTTCGTTGAAAGAGATTTCACGATTGCGTACAAAGCAGGCCACTTCTGCGACGGCACAAATGGACAGTTCATCACCCAGCATCATCCAGCCCTTGGGCGGCCAACCCTGCGTGCTGGACAAGGTCATCAAAACATCGCTGCCATGGTGCATGATGCGGCCATTCGCGTAACACAACTCGGCGGCCAGCTGCGTATCGACCTGGCCCAACTGACCTGCGGCCTCTGCCAGCGTCCCATCATCATAGAAACGGATTGCGGCAACAACACCTTTGAGGACAGACAGGCTTTCCAAATCGGACATGATGGATTCTCCTTTTATGGATGCCGGATTTAGACGCTGGCATTGAAGCGCTGGTAAGCCGCGTCGTAATCGAAATCCTTGCTGTGCGCCAGAACCGCGTTGCCGTTCATGCCCATGACCACGTGATCCAGGGTCACAAAGCTAAACCCGCGTTCGGGCAGAAACCCTTTCTGGCCTGTCAGCTTTGTCCACCCCGTAGCCTGCATGCGGTAAATCGCCATATTGGCAGCGCACATCTGGGCAACCAGCTCGGCAAAATCACGATCCAGACCACCCCGCATCTGGCCTAGCTCGCCCGTGCAGGCAAACTCAATCGCGCCATATACCCCGGGTAAAGTCATCAACTCATCCAATATCGGCATTTAGCTCTCCTTTTCCACCCGGTTTGATGATTTCAGTATTAGCCGCCGCCGTCATGGCCTTGATCACCCGATTGAATGAGGCTTGCTGACCCTGCACGATGCACATGCTGTCGTGAACCGCGACAATGGACATTTCAGGCCCCCATGTCATCCAGCCATAGCAGCTATCCCATCCGGATTGACCTGCCATGCGACCCAGCAGGCGGCCCTGCATTTCCATGGTCAGGGTTATAGCCGCGCACAAGTGAACCATTTCCCCAGCCTCGATTTCGGTTATCTGCCCCTCAAATTCCTCCAGAAAACCTTTTCTGGAAAAGAGACCAGCGGCCACCGTGCCAGGCAATTTCACCAACTCAGATGCTCTTGACATGACACCCCCGAAAATCAATCAGATATACGGTCTACTATAGGAAACAATAAACTGCTTTTCTATGGCGATCATCGTCCTGGGCTGTTGCCGGACACGTTGGCGACCTGTCTTTATGATGACCTTCCCTCTGTTTTTCGTCTTCCAACGAGCGATGTTTATGCTGCCTGTTTTCCCATCGGCTGAGCGATCAGCCAGTCCTCAAGAACAGTGTCGGAGATTTGTAACCGAGCGTCGAATGCAGCCGACGCCGGTTGTAAAACACCTCGATGTACTCGAATGCCGTGGCCGTCATTTCCTCGGCGACCTCGCGATATGTGTCCGCCGTCATGCGCGGTTTGAGCGACCAGCCGACCACTTCGCGGTTGAACAGATCAAGAACAATCGCCAGATACCCAGCCCTCGTCCGTCCACAGACAAGTTATTTCGGATGTCCACACCTGATTCGGCGCAGCCGGTGCGAAGTTGCGATCCAGCAGGTTGGGCGTAATCGGCAGCTTATGTTTCGAGTCCGCCGTCACCTTGAATTTGCGTTTGTGACGCGCCCGGATGCCGTGCTCTCGTATCAGCCTCTCGCGCGGCCCTTTTGCTGGCAGAGAAGCCGCGTGCGTGCAGTTCCAGGACCATTCTGGGGCTGCCATAAGCCCCCTTGAGTTCGTTGTGGATGGCGCGAATCAGCGCCAGCATCTGGGCGTCGGTCAGACGCCGCCGATCAGCCTTGCCACCGCTTTTTTTAAGATTTCGACTTCGCGCCGGAGCCGGACGACTTCGGCACGCGCCCGGGTCAATTCCATATGTTCAGGCGTGACCGGCTTGGTACCCACCCCGCCCAGCTTGCCCGCGTCAGCGGCCTTGACCCCGTTACGCAAGGTCTGGTCAATCAAGCCCAATCCACGGGCTGCCGCGCCTACCGTCAATCCGTCTTTTACCCGCTTGACCGCCAGCGCTTTGAACTCGGCGGTATATTACTGCTTCGGTATTTTCTTCATCTTCCATCTTCCCACGTTAACGTCAATACTACGTCACCCTTGGAAGACGAGATTTCGGGGGAAGGTCACTCAAAGCTGAACACGCCGTCGCGAACGTCCACCCGGATGGTGTCCTTGGCGGAAAACCGCCCGCCCAGGATTTCTTTCGCCAGGGCGTTTTCGAGTTCGCTCTGGATGGCGCGCTTGAGCGGCCGCGCGCCGTAGAGCGGGTCGAAGCCGGCGCGGGCGATTTCGGCCAACGCCGCTTCGCTGACGTCCAGCCCCATTTCCATTTGCGCCAGACGTTGCTCCAGGCCTTGCAACTGGATGCGCGCAATGCTGGCGATGTTTTTTTCGTCCAGCGCGTGGAACACGACGACTTCGTCGATGCGGTTGATGAACTCGGGGCGGAAGTAGGATTTCACTTCGCCCAGCACGGCGAGCTTGATGACCTGGTAGTCGTCGCCGCTCATGGTCTGGATCATCTGGCTGCCGAGGTTGGAGGTCATCACGATCACGGTGTTGCGGAAGTCCACCGTGCGGCCTTGGCCGTCGGTGAGGCGGCCATCGTCGAGCACCTGCAGCAGCACGTTGAAGACGTCCGGGTGCGCTTTTTCGACCTCGTCCATCAGGATGACGGAGTAAGGCTTGCGGCGCACCGCCTCGGTCAGATAACCGCCTTCTTCGTAGCCGACATAGCCGGGCGGCGCGCCGATGAGGCGGGCGACCGAGTGCTTCTCCATGAATTCGCTCATGTCGATGCGGATCATGTGGTCGGCGGAATCGAACAGGTATTCGGCCAGCGTCTTGCACAGCTCGGTCTTGCCGACGCCGGTGGGGCCGAGGAAGAGGAACGACCCGAGCGGCCGGTTGGGGTCGGACAGGCCGGCGCGTGAACGACGGATCGCGTCGGAAACGACGCGCACGGCTTCGTCCTGCCCCACCACGCGGCTGTGCAGCTTGTCTTCCATGTGCAAGAGCTTGTCGCGCTCGCCCTGCAGCATCTTGGACACCGGAATGCCGGTCGCGCGCGAGACGACCTCGGCGATTTCCTCGGCGCCGACTTCGGTGCGCAAGAGCTTGAACACGGGCTTGGTGTCGGCCGCTTCGGCGTGCTTCAACTGGGCTTCCAGCTGCGGCAGCTTGCCGTACTGGATCTCGGCGACCTTGTCGAGCTTGCCCTGGCGCTGCAGTTCGACCATCTCGCCGCGCAGCTTGTCGATTTCTTCCTTGATGTGGGCGCTGCCCTGCACCTGGGCCTTTTCGGCTTTCCAGATTTCTTCCAGATCGTTGGATTCGCGTTGCAGGGTCAGCAACTCGTCTTCGATGAGTTGCAGGCGTTTTTTGGACGCCTCGTCCTTCTCGCGCTTGACCGCCTCGCGCTCGATCTTCAACTGGATCATGCGGCGGTCGAGCTTGTCCATCACCTCGGGCTTGGAGTCGATTTCCATCTTGACCCGCGCCGCGGCTTCGTCGATCAGGTCGATGGCCTTGTCGGGCAGGAAGCGGTCGGTGATGTAGCGATGGCTCAATTCGGCGGCAGCGATGATCGCGGGGTCGGTGATGTTCACGCCGTGGTGCAGCTCGTAGCGCTCCTGCAGACCGCGCAGGATGGCGATGGTCGACTCCACGCTGGGTTCGTCGACCAGCACCTTCTGGAAGCGGCGCTCCAGCGCGGCGTCCTTCTCGACATACTTGCGGTACTCGTCGAGCGTGGTGGCGCCGATCAGATGCAGCTCGCCGCGCGCCAGCGCCGGCTTCAGCATGTTGCCGGCGTCCATCGCGCCTTCGGCCTTGCCGGCGCCGACCAGGGTGTGCAGTTCGTCCAGGAACATGATGTAGCGGCCCGGATCCATCGCCAGCTCTTTCAGCACGGCCTTGAGCCGTTCCTCGAATTCGCCGCGATATTTGGCGCCGGCCAGCAGCGCGGCCAGATCCAGCACCAGCACCTTCTTGCCTTTCAGGGTCTCCGGCACTTCTTCATTCACAATCCGCTGCGCCAGCCCTTCGACGATGGCGGTCTTGCCGACGCCGGGCTCGCCGATCAGCACCGGGTTGTTCTTGGTGCGGCGCTGCAGGATCTGGATCGAGCGGCGGATTTCGTCGTCGCGCCCGATCACCGGGTCGAGCTTGCCTTCGCGCGCCCGCGCGGTGAGGTCGAGCGTGTATTTGGAGAGCGCCTCGCGCTGGCCTTCGGCTTCCTGCGACTGCACGGCTTCACCGCCGCGCACGGCCTGGATCGCCTGCTCCAGCGCCGGCCTCGAAGCGCCGTGCTGCTTCAGCAGGCGCCCGGTTTCACCCTTGTCGTCCAGCGCCGCCAGCAGAAACAGCTCGGAGGCGATGAAGGCGTCGTTGCGCTTCATCGCTTCCTTGTCGGTCAGGTTCAGCAGGTTGTTGAGGTCGCGCGAGATCGTTACCTCGCCGCCCTGCCCTTCGACCTTGGGCAGACGCGTCAGCGCCTGGGTCAGCGCCGCCTTCAGTGCAGGCACCTGGGCGCCGGCGCGCGACAGGATGGCCCCGGCGCCGCCGCCTTCCTGATTAAGCAGCGCCAGCAGCAGATGCTGCGGCTCGATGTAGGCGCTGTCGCCCGCGACAGCGAGGCTTTGGGCGTCGGAAAACGCTTGCTGGAACTGAGTGGTGAGCTTGTCAAAACGCATATTGGTGGGCCTCGGCTAAGGTATATTCAATGATCTCAACATATAGCCTGCCCGGGCGATTTCAACTCTCTGTGTCCGAATTAAAGCTCAATCCGTTACTTGCCGACTCGATTCACGCCGATGTCGCCCGCGCTCTGGACGAGGATGTCGGCAGCGGCGATCTCACCGCCCACCTCATTCCGGCCAGCCAGACGGCACGCGCCCGCGTCATCACCCGCGAGCCTGCCGTGATCGCCGGCCGACCCTGGTTCGACGCCTGTTTTCGCGCGCTCGACCCGGATTGCGTGATCGACTGGCGGGTCAGCGAAGGCGATGCCGTCGCAGCTGGTGAGGTGTTGGTCGAAATCAGCGGCCATGCCCGCGCCCTGCTGAGCGCCGAGCGCCCGGCGCTGAACTTTCTGCAAACCCTGTCGGCTGTCGCTACCGCAACGCGCCCCTATGTCGACGCCGTACGCGGCACCCACGCCGCCATTCTCGACACGCGCAAAACCCTGCCCGGCCTACGCCTCGCCGAGAAATACGCGGTACGGACCGGCGGCGGGCAGAACCAGCGCGTGGGCCTGTACGACGGCATCCTGATCAAGGAAAACCATATCGCGGCGGCAGGCGGCATTGCACAGGTACTGGAAGCGGCGTTCCAACTCGCAGGCGATGCCGTCAGCGTGCAGATCGAGGTGGAAACCCTGGACGAACTCGAACAGGCACTGGCCGCAGGCGCGCCACTGATCCTGCTCGACAACTTCAGCCTTACCGACCTGCGCCATGCGGTGCAGGTCACGCACGGCCGCGCCCTGCTCGAAGCCTCCGGCAACATCACGCTGGAGACCGTGCGCGCAGTGGCCGACACCGGGGTCGACCGCATCTCCATCGGCAGCCTCACCAAGCATATTCGCGCAGTCGATTTGTCGATGCGGATCCTGGCCGATGATTGAGATTTTTCGCGTTGATTACGCCAACACCGTCCACGCTTCCGGGCTGGTCGATCTACTCGACAGCTATGCGTGCGAACCGGCTGGCGGCGGCGAGGCTTTATCCGGTTTTGCGCGCGCCAACCTGGTCGCCCAGCTCGCCTCGCGGCCGTTCATCTTCAGCGTGATGGCGTTCGACGGCGCCACGCCCGTTGGCCTGATCAACGCGATAGAAGGCTTTTCCACCTTTGCCTGCCGCCCGCTGGTCAATGTGCACGATGTCGTCGTCCTGCCCAGTCATCGCGGGCGCGGCATTGCCACGCGGATGTTCGCCGCTGTTGAAGCGATCGCCCATGCGCGCGGCGCCTGCAAGCTCACGCTCGAAGTGCTGGACGGCAACACACCAGCCCGCACGCTGTATCAGCGGCTGGGCTTTGCCGCCTATCAGCTCGCTCCCGCGATGGGCCACGCACAATTCCTGCAAAAATGGCTGGACTGAAACGCGCGCTGCTGGCGCTGCTGTTCGCAGCCCATCCCGTTTGGGGTGACACAGCACCCACCGCACCAGCCATGCTGCTGGCAGAAGTGTATGCCGCCAACGTCGATATCAGCCAATATTGGGTGAGCGAGAAGTTTGACGGCGTGCGCGCGCAGTGGGATGGCCACACGCTGCGCTTTCGCGGCGGCGGCGAAGTGCCCGCTCCCGCTTGGTTCACAGCGAAATTTCCAATGACACCGCTGGATGGCGAACTGTGGATCGCCCGTGACCAATTCGATGCGCTGTCGGGCACGGTACGCAAGATCGAACCAATGGAGGCCGAATGGCGGCAGGTGCGTTATCTGGTGTTTGAACTGCCTGGCGCAACCGGTGATTTCAGCGCCCGCGTCCAGCAGATGAAATCCCTGGTTGCCGAGGCGGATGTGCCCTGGCTGCAGGCCGTCGAGCAAACGCGCGTGAGCGACCGCGCAGCGCTGATGCAACGCCTCGACGCCGTGGTCAAGGCAGGTGGTGAAGGTCTGATGCTGCATCGCGCCGATGCGCTTTATCTCACCGGGCGCAGCGATGCATTGCTGAAACTGAAACCCTGGCAGGACGCCGAGGCGGTGGTGGTCGGCTACGTGCCGGGCAAGGGAAAATACGCGGGCATGACAGGTGCACTGGAAATGGAAATGCCGCACAACCAGCGCTTCCGCATCGGCAGCGGACTCTCCGACGCGCTACGCCGCCAGCCGCCACCCATTGGCACGCGCATCACCTACCGCTACCAGCATCTGACGAAAAACGGCGTGCCGCGCTTTCCGCGTTACCTGCGGGTGCGGCAGGATTTTTAGCGGCTACGCCAGCCAGATCAGCGAAGCCATGCGTCCGGTCACGCCGTCGCGGCGATAGGAAAAGAAGCGTTCCGAATCAGTAAACGTGCAGTTTCCGCCGCCATAAATCGCTTGCACACCGATGCCCTGCAGGCGGATACGCGCCAGCAGGTAGATGTCAGCCAGCCATTTGCCGGACGCATGCGCAACAAACGCTGCGGCAGCCTGCGGATGCTGGGCGACGAACACCTGCCGCACCTCGTCGCCCACCTCGAAAGTCTGGGGGCCGATGGCGGCGCCCATCCAGGCCAGGATGTCAGCCGGCGGCACCTTCATTGCCGCCACGGTCGCTTCCAGCACGCCATCCGCCAGCCCGCGCCAGCCGGCATGCGCGGCTGCAACCACGCTGCCTGCGCGGTCGCAGAACAGCACCGGCAAGCAGTCCGCCGTGAGGACGACGCTGACCGTTCCGGCCTGCCGGGTAATCGACGCATCGGCTTGCGGCACGCCTGCGCCGGTTTCAACCACGGATGCGCTGTGAACCTGCTTCAACCAGCCTGGCTCGGACGGCAAGCCCTGGCGCAAACGCGCACGATTGGCCGCCACATGGGCGAGGTCGTCGCCGACGTGGTCGCCCAGATTGAAACTGGCCCACGGCGCGTAGCTGACTCCGCCCTCGCGGGTGGTCATCAGGCTTTTGACACGGGACGGCGCAGGCCAGTCTGGAACGATCATGCAGACGCTGCCAGGCTTCAGGCAGTCCAGGGAATATCTTCGCGCAGGGCGGCGAGCAGCGACTCGAAATCGGCGGGCAGCGGGCATTCCCATTGCACCGGATCCTTGAACAGGGGATGAATCAGACCCAGCCGCTCGGCATGCAGCGCCTGGCGCGGGAACGGAATCTTGAAGTGGCTGCGGCGGCTTGCGCTGTATACAGCGTCGCCCACCAGCGGGTGGCCGATATGCTGCATGTGAACCCGGATCTGGTGCGTGCGCCCGGTTTCCAGCTTGCAGCGCAACAAGGTGACATTGGAAGGGAAACGCTCGACCACTTCGTAGTGCGTGATCGCCTGCTTGCCCATGCTGTGGACGCAGCGCTTGGTGCGGTTGTGCGGGTCGCGGGCCAGCGGCTCGTCGACAGTGCCGTCATGATCGACCTCTCCATACACCAGCGCCATGTATTCACGCTTGACCGTACGCGCCTGCAGCTGACGTACCAGATCGGTATGCGCCGGCAGGGTTTTAGCCACGACCAGCAGCCCCGAGGTGTCCTTGTCCAGCCGGTGCACGATTCCCGCGCGTGGCAGCTCGGCCACCTGCGGCACCCAGTGCAGCAACGCATTGAGCAGCGTGCCACTGCGATTTCCGCTGCCCGGATGCACCACCAGCCCCACCGGCTTGTTGACGACCAGCAGCATGGGATCCTGATGCACGATATCGAGCGGAATCGCTTCCGGCGCATCCGGCGTGGCATTGGGATCGACATCGATTTCGACCCGCACCGATTCACCGCCAAAGACCTTCATCTTGGTCGAGGGAAAAGCGTCGTCCACCTCGATCTTGCGAGCGCGGATCCAGTTCTGGATGCGGTTGCGCGAAAACTCCGGCAACAAGGCCGACAAGGCCTGATCCAGGCGCTGGCCGCCCTGCTCGTTGGGAATCACCAGCTCGCGAACGCTGTCTTCGCTTATTCCCTTATAATCGTCAGACGAATTTTCTGTGTCTTTTTCCATGCTTAAGCAACATTGTTCCGGTTCTACTACATTCAATATGATGCCAGGCCTGAAACGGTCGCTGGGCGGCATGATGCTGGCCCTCGCGTTGGCTTTGGGAGGCTGTAGCGGGTTGCCCGAAATCAAGGATGAAACCTCGGGCTGGTCCGCGCAAAAACTCTACGCGGAAGCCAAGGATAATCTCAACGAGGGCAACTACGAGCGCGCCGTCAAGTTATTTGAAACGCTGGAGTCGCGCTACCCGTTTGGCCGCTACGCGCAGCAGGCTCAACTGGAAGTGGCTTACGCCTATTACAAGGACAATGAGCCGATTTCCGCCATTGCCGCATGCGACCGCTTCATCAAACTGCACCCCAACCACCCTAACGTCGATTACGCCTTCTATCTAAAGGGTCTGGCGAATTTTAATGACGACCTGGGCCTGCTGGGCAATCTGGTCGAACAGGACATGAGCGAGCGCGATCCCCAGGCCGCGCGCGATGCCTTCCTCACGTTCAAGGAACTGGTCACCCGCTTTCCCGACAGCAAATATGCGGAAGACTCGCGGGCCCGCATGAACTACCTGCTGAACGCGCTGGCCAGCAACGAAGTCCACGTCGCCAAATACTATATGAAGCGTGAAGCCTGGGTCGCATCGGCCAACCGCGCCCGCGAAGTGCTGAAAAGCTACCCAGAAGCGCCGGCGCTGGAAGAAGCCCTGGCGATTATGGTGGTGTCCTACGACAAGCTGCAGCTCATCACCTTGCGCGACGATGCCCTGCGCGTGCTGAATCTCAATTTTCCGAACAGCAAATTTGCCAAGGGCATCAATCTCGAAGGCCGCCCCTGGTACAGCATCTGGTAATAAACGGCGTGAAACAGCTTAAATAGCCGTTTCGCCGGTTTCACCGGTCCGTATCCGTATCACCTGCTCCATATTGGTGACGAATATCTTGCCGTCGCCGATTTTTCCGGTGCGCGCAGCGGTAACGATGGCTTCGATTGCGCGATCCACCAGGCTATCGGCAATCACGATTTCCAGTTTGACCTTGGGCAGAAAATCCACCACATATTCCGCACCGCGATACAGCTCGGTGTGGCCTTTCTGCCGGCCGAATCCCTTGACTTCGGTAACGGTCAGCCCGGTTACGCCGATATCCGACAAGGCCTCACGGACTTCATCGAGCTTGAACGGTTTGATGATGGCTTCTATTTTTTTCACGATAAAACTCCTTCGGGTCGGTATTTCGAGGTGATGGGATAGCGGCGGTCCTTGCCAAAATTGCGCGGCGTAATGCGTGGACCCGGTGCTGCCTGGCGGCGCTTGTATTCGGCAAGATCAACCATGCGGATCACGCGCTTGACCGTGGCCGGGTCGAATCCCTGCGCGACGATATCGCATGCCGACAGGTCGCGCTCGACATAGGCCGCCAGGATGGCGTCCAGCGTCTCATACGGTGGCAGACTATCTTGGTCAGTCTGGTCAGGACGCAATTCAGCCGATGGAGGACGGTCGATGATGCGTTGCGGAATGATCGCTGAGAGGCCGTTACGGTATAGGGCCAGGCGAAAAACGCGCGTCTTCGGCACATCTTTCAGCACTGCAAACCCACCCGCCATGTCGCCGTACAGCGTGGCGTAGCCGGTCGCCATTTCGCTCTTGTTGCCGGTGGTCAGCACCAGGGAGCCGAATTTATTGGACAGCGCCATCAGCAGCGTGCCACGCGTTCTGGCCTGGAGGTTTTCTTCGGTGGTGTCGGCTGGCCGTCCCGCAAACTCGCCCGCCAGCTGCGCCAGGAAAGCATCGAACACCGGCTTGATCGCAATTTCGGAATACCGCACGCCCAGCCGCTGTACCATGTCGCGCGAATCTTCGATGCTGATGCTCGATGTGTAGTCCGACGGCATCATCACGGCATGTACCGTGTCCGCGCCCAGCGCATCGACCGCGATCGCCAGCGTCAGCGCAGAATCGATGCCGCCCGACAAACCGAGATGAATACCCTGGAAGCCGTTTTTGCCCACATAGTCGCGTACGGCCAGCACCAGCGCGTCATAGACAGCGGCATCCTCCGATGGCAATTCGACCCGCTCGCCCCGCGCGCTGAGGCCGTCCAGCTCCAGATAAAACAGCCCGGCTTGCCAGCAAGGCAGTTGCACCACCACTTCACCCTCGGCGTCCATCACAAACGACGCGCCATCGAACACCAGTTCGTCCTGTCCGCCTACCAGATTGGCGTACACGATGGGAATGGCCGACTCGGCCTGGCGCGAGCGCGCTACTGCGTAGCGTTCACGCTGCTTGTTCAAATGAAAGGGCGAGGCATTGGGGACAAGCAGCCATTCCGCACCAGCCTCTTTCGCCCATCTTGCCGGTCCCGGCTCCCAGATGTCGCCGCAAATATTGAGCCCGAACCGGATGCCGTCACAGGCAAACACGCAGGACCGATTGTCGCTGTCGAACACGCGCTGCTCGTCGAAGACCGAATGATTCGGCAGGTAATGCTTGCGGTATACGGCTTCGACCTTGCCTCCGCGAACCAGCGCAACCGCGTTATACAGGCTGCCGTCGCTGCGTTCGGGATACCCCACGATCAACGCAAGTTCGGGTGGCGCTTCCGCGACGATCCGGTTCAAGGCCGCCTCGCATGCCGCGCAAAAATCCGC